>CATJIW010000151.1 GCA_949740745.1 uncultured Lachnospiraceae bacterium
ATGAGAGCTGCTTGATTTTCAAGCGGCTCTTTATATTATTCAAATAAAATATAATATCACCTTTCCGGATGTATACAGCTTTTACCACAAACTTAATTATTTCTGCTTATCCTGCCAGCGCCCGGATTCCGTCCAGCACCCATTCTGCACAATGTCCCCAGGTCAGGTTCCCCGCCGCCTTTTCATATCCGTTTCTGATAATTCCTTCGGCAAGTGCCGTGTCTGTGAGCAGCCGCTCTGCAATGGCCGGAAGCTCCTCCAGCCGCTCCAGATCATACAGGGCGATATCCTGCCCGTCCACAAAGTTCTCCTCAATCCAACGGCTGGGATCCGTCAGAGGCACGGAATGCTGCAGCAGCGTGTTGAAAATCCGGTCATGGGTTCCGTCCTTGAACCAGGGCATCACGTTCAGGTTGACTTTTGCGTCTGCCATAACCGGAAGCGTCTCGGCATAGGGAATCCGGTCGTCTAATCGACGTACGTTTCTGCGATGGATCGACGGATGATTCTCCCATCCTCTTCCCAAAAGAGAAAGCTGTATCCCGGCCTCTGCCAGCGTCTTTACCACCCGCTCTCTCTGATACATGCGAATCGCCCAGTCCACATAAACAGAACCATTCATCAGGGTTTTAACAGCATCCACAGAAAGCTCCCAGCCAAGGCTGCGGACCGTATAAAGCACTGCCGCTTCCGTCGTCAGCCCGCAGTCCGCTTTCAGGTTCTCATACATTAAACCGTAGAACTCCCCCACGGAAGTCTTGTCGCCAAAACTGAAATGCAGCTGTTTCTCCGCCTCGGCGAGCATAGACTCAGGCCGGTAATAGGTGCCGGAAAATAAAATCTCATGCTTCCGCTTCCCATAAGGAATCACCGGATCCGTTTCCTTCGGCACCATACCCACATGAGGCATAAAGAGCACGTAAGGGACTTTATTTCCAAAATATTCTCTCACATAATTCACGTGATTCCGGTCGCAGCAGAACAGCAGATAGCGACGAGGATGCCGCTCGAACGTAGGATGAAACCGGAGCGGATGATCCATCAGGATGTCCACCGCCACGGCCTTATGAGCATCCCACAATTCGATAAGCGCATCTTCCCTTGTTCCCAGTCCGTCAAAACAGACCACCGCATCCACTTTTTTAGAAACAAACTCCACAAACCCGGCATAAGACCGCAGTCCCTCCGACTGGAGCCTGCGCAAGTCCAGGACGAAGGTTTCATGGCCTCTTGCCCGAAATCCCTCCGTCAGCCGGTCCGTAAAAAAATTAAACGATTCTGTCTGCGAATAAAATAAAACAATCCTCATGATCCGTCCCTTTCTGTATTCCGGCCGGCTTTACGGCAAAGGCCAGCCGGATTTTTTCATACCAGCTTCATCCGCTCCTTCGCCGGTCCATAGCCTTCCTTCGCCGACCTCTGATAATAGGCTCTGGCTTTCTCAGGCTGTCCTGAAAGCTCATACCAGAGACCCAGGTTGTAAGCCGCCTTGAAGGACCCGGTCCCGGCCACCGTTTCCATTTCCGGACGCTCCCCGATCCGAAGGCATTCCAGATAGCTTTCTTCTATCCGGGGCAGATACTCAATGTAGCGTTTCACGTCGGAAAGCACCAGCTTCGTATAAAATAACCCGCAAATAAAGCAAAAATCAGCCCGTTTCCCCAGGATCGGCCGGGTCTTGTCTATTGTCTCCTTTGCTTCCGCCAATGTGTCTGTCGTCCCCAGATCCATCAGAGTGTACAAATACCGAAGGATCCCTTCCACCCGGTAGCCCCGGTCCTCCTTCTTTTCTGCGGCGCCTTCCCCGCAAAGCCTCCGAAACCAGGTCAGGCTTTCTTCCAGTCTTCCCATATCCCGCAGAGTAACCCCCATTTGATACCAATAATAGGGATTCTCCGGTTCCTGTTTCACGGCTTCCTCCAAATATCCAAGATTCCGCTCACTTTTCCCCTCCAGCAAATACCCGTCATGATCCGCCTTCAGAGGAAGCAGGAGACAGGGAAGCTCCGTGTCCGGCTGTTCGTGGATGATCCCCCGGTAGCGTACCCCCCTTGGAAGGATCCGCGGCAGCAGGGCAGAACTGACAGAAATGCCTGCACCGCCCTCCGCCGGCGCTCCGCCTCCGCCCGGCAGGTCCCGGTAGGAATCGAACCGCAGGAGCGCCCCCATCCACTTCCCCTGTCCATACCGCTTATCTCCCCTGGCGAGGCTCGCCGTCAACACCTTTCTCTTCACCGGTCTCAAATACTCGTCGGCATCCAGCACCAGATTCCAGTCGGCGTCCGACTGCTCCAGCGCATAATTGCGGGCGGCGGAAAAGTCCTGCACCCAGGTAAATTCGTACACCTTCGCTCCCGCTTCTCTGGCCAGCTCCAGAGTCCTGTCCGTGGAGCCCGTGTCCACCACGATCATCTCGTCCACGACCGGACGGGCCGCCCGAAGGCACCGCTTCAGGCTCCGTTCTTCGTTTTTCACGATCATAACCAAGTTAATCTTCAATTCTCTATACTCCTTCAATCTGACTTGCATCCGCCGAAAAACAGAAAAAGCATCTGCACCCCTGCACATGCTTTCTCCTTCCATAACCGTCCCATATCAGGCGTTTGCGAAATTATCGGAATATTCTGGCAGCATGTCCGTCCAAAGCCTGCTGCACCAAACACTCCAATGGGCTCACTGCCGCCTCTGTCTCTCTTTTTCCTTCAGTACCTTATATACATGCTCGCGGATCACTGCCTCCGCATTTTCGCTCAGGTCAATGAACCGGCAGCCAAATCCATATTCGTCTCCCATTCGCTGCATGCGGATGACTCTGGCTTTAAATAGCCGCACCGCCGTGCGGAAGCTGTATTGGAAGCTGATCAGCTCATTCCTGTCCAGCGGCATCTTCGTCCTTACAAAAAAGCCGCCTGCACTGATATTCTCAATGGTGCCGTAAAAGGTACCGTGGCGTTCTGACTCAAAGCTTATGTCAATCCTCACTCTTGCCCGGATATCCTGCTGCCTCTGCAGGCTGTCCTTTACCTCCAGGATCGTGCAGTCCGCCATCCAGGGATACGGCTTCTCCGGAAAGGACGGATTCCGGCGGACCACCAGCTCACAGACCGCCCGGATCATGCCCACCCGGTCGTCATAAAAGTCCACCACCGTGCGCATGCGGACGTCCTGCATGCCTGAAATTTCGAAATAAAGAGATATGTAATCCTTTGTGTGCATCACCGCTGCCCCGCCGAAGGGCTTCCCCTGAGGCGTATACACCATACACCGGCTGCAATCCTTTAACACCATAAAACAACCCTCCCTCTTTTACAGAAGCGACATGGTGCCGACCGTCTGCTCCGCACTCATCATCGCCTGGATCCGCATCAGTTCGATCAGGCTGTTAAATCCCTCTTTGCTAAGGGTAACCGTATCCCCGTCTGTGCTGCTGCCGGAAATGAGCCCGGAAAGCGCAGACAGAGAGGCGTAGGAAGAGCCTCCGGAAAGCATCCCAAGGCTGCTTCCGGAACTTCCGAAAAGCCCGTCGGAGCTTCCGGATGCACTTCCGGTGCCCCCAAGCAGTCCGGAAGAATTCCCCATCAGCCCGTAAACACTGCCAAGCATTCCCAGATTTCCGATGCTCCCGGACATCCCGTAAAAATTGCCAAGGCTTCCCAGCAGGCCAAAGGAGCTTCCCAGGCTCCCGGTCAGGCCATAGCTTCCCAGCCCGCCGGAAGCATTATAATAGCCTCCAAAGCTTCCCTGATTGTAAAGGCTGCCCTGATTCGCCAGCACGCCATAGGCCGAACCCACGGCGCCGGTGTCCGCTTCGGCCTCTTCCATGTAGGCAAGGACCTTATCCACGTACCTCTTGCAGTAATCCGGCTCACCCCCGTACTTCTTTACGTTTCCGGGCCCGGTATTATAGGCGGCCAGGGCCGTCCTGAGGTCTCCGAACCGGTCCAGCTGCTTTCTGATATACTCCGTGGCCCCCATGATGTTCTGCCGGGGATCGAAGGGATCCGTCACGCCCACCTCCGCCGCAGTGCTGGGCATTAGCTGCATCAGCCCTTTTGCGCCTTTGGAAGACACGTCGTTGGGATTAAAGTCAGACTCTACCTTCGTAATGGCCTTAAGAAGCGCCACCGGCAGATTGTAGCGGGCAGACGCCTCCGCAAAAATCTCGTCGTACTGGCCATGGTCCGAAGAAGAAATCTTATCCTTCCGGACCTGATTCAGAACCTCCTGATCCAGAACCGTACGGAAGCTTTGGGCCGCCCCGTTCCCCACAGCGCCTGCCGCCGTTATGTTCTGATTTATGTTTTGTCCGCTCGACGGGCGGACCTGATCAATCGATGTTACCGTGCTCATATGGCATCGCTCCTTCAGAAATCCTAAAGATTCCCATGCTTTTTATTCTGTCCTGACTAGTTTAAAGCTTCAGTTCATTATAACGTAAAAATCCCCGGCGGTCAACCCGCAGGCCGATTTACGCAAATCTGTCAAACAATTTCTTCCTCCTCCGAAACGAGGACGGGTTCCTCTTCCTCCGGCACGTAGCCCAGAAAATAAATATAAATGTCCACAATGGCCTGGTACAGCTCCACCGGAATGGAAGCCCCCAGCTTCAGCTGCGTCAATATGGTAGCCAGGGAATCGTCCTCATAAACCGGAACCCCCGCCTCCATGGCCGTCTCCGTAATCCTCTCGGCCAGGTATCCCATTCCCGACGCCACCACCACCGGAGCGCCGTTCTTCTGGGGGTCATATTTCAGGGCCACGGCCTTACGCTTCATCAAATCCTCAAACTCTGACATTGATCGTCCTCTCTTTATCCCGAATCTCCGGAAACACGTCCATTACCTTCAGATCTGCCTTCTTCTCCCGGACCAGAAGCTGATCCATCTTAAGGCCGCTCTTCCTGAAAATATTCGTCACGTCCCGGCCGATGCGCTCGGAACGCTCCGCAAGGGCAGGCGGCACATAAAGCTGCATTCCCACCTGACGGTTTTCCATCATAAGAACCATGTCGAAACGCCCCAGGTTCCGTATGTCGAATTTCAAAAGCATTTTGATCCGGCGTCCCTCGTCATTCTCATCGCCGGCATCCGGATCCACCCACAGCTCCGACATGACCTGCTCCTCCCCGAACCGGAAGGGAAGCAGAAGATGCACCAGCGGAAGGTAAACGCTCTCATTGACCAGCATCCCGTTCATGATATTATAAAACTGCTGGATATTTTCCAGTCCCGCGGCTCCGTCGGCTCCCTTGCCCACCAGCCTGGAGAAAGCGTCCGCAAATCCGTCCTCCGGCTTTGCCTGGTCTGACACAAGCTTCGCCAGCTCGCCGCGGGCTTCCTCCCGGTCAAAAACCTGATCGAATCCCCGGATGCGCATCAGCCTGTCAAAGAGCTGCATCAGCCTGTCCTGATCCCCCTCTTCATACTGAACGGCATGGAAGATAAAAAGCATGGCCGCACTCCGGACAGGTCCATAATCATGGGTTTTCGAAATATAAGCCGCCAGAAAAGGAATCAGCCGCCGGTTCAGCACCGCCGAATTCTCCGCCGTCTGTCCGCCTGGAGCGTCCCAGTCCATGTCATCCAGGATATCCTGGTATTCTCCCTTGAACTGCCGCAGCATCAGCCGCCCGATATCGTCCGTCAGAGCCTTCATCTGCTTTAACGTATGCTCTGCGGAAGACATGCTGTTATAGCTCCGCAGAAAGGACAGCACCGCCTCCCTGGCGGAGTCGCTGCGGTTTTCGTTCAAAAGCTTCCGAAGGCCGTCGAAAAAAGGGCCGGAAAACTTGGCCTGCTGTTCCATCTGCGTCTGTAAAAAAGCCAGGAGCTCTTCCGGAGAATTCATCTGCATCGAAGAAAAAAGCTGTTCCAAAAGCGGCCCTGCCGCCTCTTCCCCCGCAAACAGGACGGAGGCGTTCTCCGCCTGGAAAAACTGTTCCAAAAGCTTCGGAAGCTCTCCTCCCTCGCCCAGACGCTTGATAAAAGCGCCGTAATTGCTTTCATAATCCAGGATGGCGTTGGCCGCCTCGCTCATGGCATCGCCGGCCCGGTTCCCCGTCTGGCCGTCTGCCCTCACTACCCGGGTCGGATCTACGGGATTCTGTACATGGGCATTTTCGGAAGGGTTTCTCGTCTGCGTATTTATCGTATTCCGGCCACTGTCATTCACCGGATTAGTCACTTGAAGAATATTGGCCATAATACCTCCAAAAAGCATAAAATTACAATACCTATATATATATCGACAGTTTTTCTTTTTTTATAAAGCAAAAACATTTTTTGTCCCGCCTTATGTTGCAGGAAAAAATGTCGATAATTTATGTAAATATAGTCTTACGCTGCAAAGCGGGCTGGATTGAAAGGAGGGCAATTGTTATGAACGTGAAATTATATGGAACCAGTATGGTCGGAAGAGACTATTCTTTTTACCGGCCAGCCTCCTCGACGCCGGAGCCGGCGAAGCAGCAGGCACAGGAAGCCGCCGGCAGCTACGACATGCTGACGCTTCGCCAGACTCAGTACCCGTCAGACACGAAACAATTTGCCAGGCTTTTGGCACAGGAAGCGGCAAAGGACGTTTCCGTTCCTGCGGCAGACGAGGCGCGGGTGGCGGAGCTTCGCCGTCAGACAGAAGCCGGAACATATATGCCGGATGCCGGACAGATCGCAAAACGCATGCTCTGTTATTGATCCGGGCAAGACAGATCAGGAGGCGTCACAGAATGACTTATAATAAAGAAGAAAGGGCTGCAGCTTTCCGTCCTTTTATCCATACGCTGGAAGAGCTGTCCGGGATTATCGTAAAACTCACGGAAGCGGAGAATGCCAAAGCCCGGACGGCTTCCGCCGGAGAGCACGGAAAGATGGACTCTTTTTTAAAGGAAGAGCAGGCTCTGCTCCTCAGGCTGCGGGGACTGGAGCAGCAAAGGGACCGTCAGGCGTCAGCCCTTGGCTGGAACGGACTGACCTTCCGCCAGATTTTAGAAGCGGCGGATGAAGACGAAGCTTCCGTCCTTTCTCCGTTGTTTTCTCAAATGGAACAACAGTTAAAAAACCTGACTGATGCGGAGGAATCGTCCAACCGCATCATTTCCGTGCGTTTGCGGGAATTCGAACATATTCTCGGCGTAAACGGTCAGAACGGCCTTCCGGAAACAGGCGGGCCTTCCCGTTTCCGTGACCGCTACGTGTAACAAGGAGGAAAAACAATTATGGTAAGAGCTACCTTTGCCGGATTCACCACGGCGCTCTCGGCCCTGCAGGCCAGCCAAAAGCGTCTGGACATCACCGGCCAGAACCTTTCGAATATGAACACGGTGGGCTACACCCGCCAGAATCTGGAAACCTCCAGCCTGAATTATACCAACCCTATTTCCCATTATATGAACGGTTCGGAGATTATGGTCGGCTACGGCGTTTCCATGGATAAGGTCACCCAGATCAGGGATCCGTTCCTGGATGCCCAGTACCGTTCCCAGATGGAGAAATCCGGTTACACGAACGCTATGCAGACTTCCTTGGATTCTCTGTCCCGCTTTCTGGACGAGAGCAGCATTGCCGGGATCCGGCAGGCCTTTGACAATATTCAGTCCACGCTGAACCTTGCTCAGGATCCGGCCAAGGTCAATGACAAGGTTTTTGAAAGCGAGCTCCGGCTCCGCATGCAGGAGCTGAGCAACCTTCTGAATCTCTCGGCGCAGAAGATCGACGAAGCCAAGAAGCAGGAATTCGAACGGCTCGACGGCGAAGGAACCAACCAGAACGGGGCCGAGCAGGCTGTCAATGACATTTTGAAACAGATCGGCGAGCTGAACCGGCAGATCAAGCACAATCAGGTATTCGGCCAGCCGAGCCTGGAGCTGATGGACGAGAGGAATGTCCTGCTGGATGAGCTTTCCAGCTATATTCCCATTGAGGTCCGTTACAAGAAGGATGACGCCCACAAGGACGACAAGGACTGGCCCGACGACCTTTATGTCGACATGATTTATCAGGACGGAGGCAACCGCCAGACCCTGACTCTGATCAGCGGCACCGAAGGCTCCGGCGATCAGAATTACGGCAGGCTGGACATCGAACCGGATGCGGCAGGCGCCGCCGCCAACGGCTATCTGAACGTGACCGCAAACTTCACGGAGGCTCCCGCCCTCGGCACGAGTTCCGTTATCATCGGCGGAACTGATGATGCGGCGCAAACAAGCCAGTTTAAAGGCGGCTCCATCCAGGCCAGCCTGGATATGCTGAGCGGCGGTCCCACGACCGACGTGACTGTGATTGACCAGACAAAGACCCACGGCTACCAGTATTACATCAATCATCTGGATAACCTGGCCCGAAGCTTTGCTCAGGTTATGAATACTTTAAATATCAAGGGCAACGACGGCGACGCAAATGCCTATCTGTTTGTAAACAGAGAGAACACGGGAGCAACACCCACTGACGGTATCACTGCCGCCAACATCGGGATCAATTCCCAGTGGACAGACGGCACGGTGGAGCTTGGCAAGGGCTTTAAGGACGGTCCTGATGACAAGAACAATGCCAATGACACCGCCCTTGCCATGCTGCGGGCCATGTCCGTCGCTTATAACGGCACGAATGACGCCCCTTATAACGGTATCAACTTGGGCAACAAGACCTTTGCCGGTTATATCAGCAACGTTTCAACCGTATTGGCCACCGATTCCTCCCACAATCAGGCTTCCCTGAAAAACAACGTGACTATTTTAAACGGCATACAGGATTCCAGAGATTCCGTTTCCGGCGTCAGCCTGGACGAAGAGGCATCCAACATGATGACCTACATGGCCGCATATAACGCTGCTTCCCGTCTTATGACGGCTCTGGACGAAGCGCTGAATACTTTGATCAACAACACCGGCCTCGTAGGCAGATAACAGACAGGGCAGGCGGAAAGGAGCACCTATTATGGCAATGAGGGTTACAAACACATCCATTTACAGACAATATACTTCCGCTGTAAACAATGTTCACAGCCAGTTAAATAAAAGCATGAATAAAATTTCCAGCGGCAAGGCTTATGAAGCGGGGGCCGACAATCCCCTGGCTTATTACTCCGGCCAGCGGATGGACACGGAATATCAGGACGTCTTAAGCAAAAAGCAGCTTCTGACCGATATTGACAAACGGCTTTATCAGCAGGAACAGGGAATCCGCACCATCCAGAGCACCCTGGCCACCGGCCAGGACAATGCTGCCAGCCGGATTTCCTATATTATGAACTCTCCCAACAACGAAATTTCCACGACAGTGGGAACGGTTCGGGACGATCTGATCCAGAAGCAGCAGTCCATGATCAATAATCTGAACTCCAAATATGAAAGCTTTTACGTGTTTGGCGGCAATGACCCGTCCACAACACCTTTTGCCCTGACTTATGATTCGACGAACAACGAAATGCTTCTGACCTACAGTCATAAGTTCGCAGGCGAAGACACGGCCAAGGAATTTCAGTTTCAGCTGATGGAGGAAAACGGGGAATATACCTTTAAACTGACGAAGGGCGACTGGGCGGATCTGGAAAAGGCCATGATGGAACAGGGCCATGTGGACATCGGCTACGGCTCCATTCATGACACGAAGACTTTGATTGACACCTACAGCGGCGGCATGAATGTCCTGACGGACATTACCTCCGATGCCATGTCAACCAAAAATTACCAGAAGGAAGACATTGAAAAAGCCCTTGCCAACAGCGCCATCGGGGTTCTCGGCCAGGGAATCATTACCATGAATAAATACATGGCCTACTTAGATGGTGACCGAACCGTTAATACAACGCCTGACACAGTTGCGGGAGGAACCACTTCCATCGATAAGGCGGAGTTTCTGGATAAAATGGGCGGTATTCTTGACCAGGCCCAAACCACTTCCGACAAGCTTGGCAAAGTGTACAGCATTCTGGGCAACAAGACCAGCCAGCTCGACATCACCCTCACCCGGCTGGAGGATGACAAGCTGAACCTGGAAACCCAGTATCAGGAAAAGCTCGGAGCCGACCCTTATGAAGCCATTATGGAGATGTATGCGTACAATCGTTCTTACACGGCCGCTTTGAAGGTGAGCTCCAATATCATGAATATGTCTTTATTCGATTTTATGCGATAAGGAATATATTTTTAAGAAAGGAGGTATTCTTATGACAGGACAGCTTTTAAGAGTTACGACGACCCCCTATCAGTCCGTTCGTTTCTCCCAGAGTTCTCGTCTGGTCTCTTCGGATTCTGTTGATCTGGAGCGTCGGAAGGCAATCGCACGTATGAGAGCGTTTCAGTCACAGCATGCTTCCGGAAGTACGGCGGCAAGCGCCGGTTATGATTTTGTAAACCAGATCAACCGCACCTTTTCCGTACAGTCGGCCCAGCAGCCCGCGGCCCCCTCTGCCGAGAACGCAAAGGCAGGTTCGGCTCAGACCGTCTCTTCGGAAGAGCCTAAGGCTGCAGCTTCTGCTTCTGCCGGCCAGACAGTTTCTGCGGAGCCTTCCCAGGCAGCTTCCGCAGACATGGTCTCTTCCAGCGACGTCCAGGCCAACCTCAGCATGGAAACCAGTTCTGCTTACACCATGGAAAGGGGCGCATTTGAATTCCGGGTCGCAACAGGAGAGGTGGCATTTCTGCCGTCTCTGACTATGACCGTCATGATGCAGCGTCCGGAAGTCCATTTTGAGTATCTGGGCGGACACAATTACGTTCCCCCCGAAAAATTCGACGACAACGGCTTTATGAATTTACTGGCTTAGGAGTGTGCCCGCTACTATGATAATTGAGACCGACGCATACGGAGAAATTGAATACGAGGAGAAGGATCTGATCACCTTTCCGGACGGGATCTTCGGCTTTCAGGATCTGAAGCATTATTTATTACTCAGCCTTACTGAAGGAGACGATACGATCCTTCTGATGCTGGCGACTGACCGTCCGGAGATCGTCTTTGCAATTGTTAATCCATTGCTCTTCTGTCCGGATTATGCTCCGGTTCTTTCAGAAGCAGAATTATCTTTTCTGGACGCCGGGGACGCAGATGAGCTTTCTTATTATGCAATCTGTAACATCCGCAATCAGGCGGAGTACCTGCAGAGTACTGTAAACCTGAAATGCCCGCTGGTCATTGATCCGATTACCCGCAAGGGAATGCAGGTAATCCTCTCGGATCCTGCTTACCAGTACCGTCACAGATTTGATTCTTTTTCAGTTGTAACTGAAACCGTGGACAGGGAAACAGAGGAGGCGTCTGCAAATGCTGATAATACGGCGCAAGAAGAGTGAGAGTTTTTTAATCGGAAACGACATCCGCATCACAATTTTAGAATGTGCGGCAGACGGAGTGCGGGTTGCCATTGACGCTCCCAAGCATGTCTCCATTTTGCGTGAAGAATTGTCCGAAGCAGAACAGATCAACAAAGGAGCTCTGGCCCCTTCGACAGATTCTCTTCTTTCTTTGCAGAACACGCTTTCTCATATTCTTTCTCCTGGCAGACAATGAGAAACATGCAGATCATCCCAATTGAAGGAAAGACCAACAGCCGGAACGCTATTGGTCTTTCTTTTGATTTTTCATCATTTCGATTAAAAGACGCATGCCTCGGAGCATCCAATAAAAAGGAAGCAAAACCGGCGCCTTTTCCAGTACGGGATAGAGACCGGACATGTACTTATAATCCGGAAATATCCACCTCCAAAACCGTCCTCTGGCCTTTTTCTTTTCTTCCTTTCTTTTCCGTCGGGTTTCCCGTTTCGCCTTTCTGCTCTCTCTCTCTTCCTCTTTATTTAACAGCCTCGTCAGTGCAAGTACCTGCGGATCCGTTTCCTGCTCCTTCCCCTGCTCTCCCCGGCTGAAGATTCGGTTTTCCAAAATATCAAAAGAGCTCAAATCCTCCATTGGCTCTCCTGCCGCAGACATGTAGTCCTTGTCATCCTTCTCCCCAAACCACATATAGGAAAGCCGCAGAAGCCTGTCTGCAAGAACATCCACATGAAAGCCCTGAAGCTTTTTCTTTACATATCCATGGTTGAGCTGCTCTCTCCAGGCTCTGTGATATAAGAAAAGATCCAGCATATCCCGAAGCATCAGCTCGTCATTCACGTATTGGTAGGCTGCGGACGCCAGCCGAAATACCATGCGGTCCTCCGGATAAAGGATCCGGACTCCTGTTCCGCCGGCCCTCACGCGGGCCCGGAACGTAAGCTCCCGCATTCCTTTTTCATAATATTTGGTTTTAAAGGGAAGCTTCCGGTAAATATCCACGTTCATGCCGGAAATCCGATGCATTCGCTCTCCAAAATCAGAATAATTCTGGATCGTCTCATACCCCAGATCCACCAAAAAACCTTTCACCAGAGTATAGCTCTCTGCGCTCAGATAAAGCCGCAAAGGACTCATGTCCGCCGTTTCCGGCAATTCATACAGGCTGCGTATTGTCGCAGAAGCCAGTACTACGCAGGGTACGCCTTCTGCATCCAGCAAAGCAAGAATCTCTTCCTCTGCGGTTACGCAGCTTCCTCCTCCGGTCAGCGCCTCCTGATACCGGTCAAAAAACTTGCTCATCCAGCGTTCCGGAATCATATCGCCGTTTCCCAGAAGCCCCAGATAAATGATATTCGCAACTCTGTGGTAATCCGCCGTCCTGAACATGCGCTCCCAGTTCATGCGGCCGTACCGCACCTGAAGCGCCCCCTTATGCAGCAATGTGCCGATCATGCTGACCAGCAGACGTCCCTCAAACAATACCTGATTCATCTCATCTTCTCCCGTAACTGTCCATAGAAAAGAAGGCTATAATAAAAATTCCTCATAGACTCATACATAGAAAGCCATATGCAGAAAGGCATAAGGAAAACGGGAAAGGGATCCCCTCTCCCGTCCTCCTGTCAATTTAAAACATTCTATGCGAAACGTCTACGCCATCGTGTTCAGCAGCATGCCCACAGCATAGTAATTCGCCAGGTTATAGGCTCCGCCGGAAACGAAGTTTGCAAACTGCGTATAGGCATTGCCTGCGCCGGCAGAGCTTCCTGCGCCGCTTCCGGAACCAGAAGAGCTGCCGGAAGTCTTTCCGCCCAGATCATTGCTGACAATCCTCTGCACGGAATCAGAAAGAGCCCGATCCGCCTTCTGGGCCGCATTCTCGGCAAGACCAAACTGTCCGCCCAAGGTATCCACTACAAAATCATAATCCTTTTCCAGCGCTTCCGTGAGCTTCTCCTTGTCAAGGACAAGGTCTCCGGCCTTGTTGGTCGTAATGCCCATCGCCGCCAAAGTCTTCTCATGAGCCATTCCCCGCTGGAAGGAAGACAGATGTGCCGCCGTTCCTCTTCCCCTGCCGGCATTAGCTTCCAGAAGATTGGTGACAGAATTGTAGCTGTCTACCAGATCCTGCACCGCATCCGTGATCCGGTCCGAATCCACGCCGGAATAAATATTGGTGCTTCCCTCTTTCTTGAGCTCCACGTCCACCCGTCCGTAAGCGATGCTTACCTGATTGGTGTCGGAAGTATAGCTCTGGGAATACCCGTCCTGGGTCACCGTGTAGCTTGCGTCGGACGCCGCGCGGTCCACATACTCCAGACCTGCAGCGGCCCCTGTCTTTCCGGATACGGTGAAGCTGTTGGCCTCTCCCGTTTTCTTTCCGGCAAGCACCAGAGACACTTTTCCATTCTCACTCTCCACAGACGCCTTGACGCCAGTGCCGGAATTCGCATTGACGGCCTTGGCCGCCTCCTGATACATCTGCTTATAGGTCTTTTTCGTCCCGTTGGCGTTGGTGCTGCTGATGGAGATCTTCTGACTGCCGTCAGGTCCCGCAATCTCAAATTCCATGTCCTCTTCTGCCAGATCCGCCGCATAATTGGCCACGCTGACGTTTCTCTGCGACTGAGCGACAGAATGCACCTCCAATTCCACGTCCAGTCCGGCCTCCAGCCGCCAGGACTTTTCGGCCGTCGCCACCGACTCGTCGGTAGAGCCGGCTTCCAGCTCCGTAAAGACGTTTCCGCTCTTACTGGTCTGCAGCTTGGCCGCCGCCGCCTCCAGACCGGTCAGCTCCGACTGGTAGTCCTTTAAAAAGCTGGTAACGCTGGCATAAGCCGAAGTATTGCTGTTTGTTGAAGATACGCGGTTCACTGCATTGATCGCACTGTAAGACGCAGTTGATTTCAGCGACGACAGCTGAAGCAGATTATTAATGGATGATGTATAACCATATCCATAGCCGCCGCCTGATATACCACCAATTGACATATTAGTTTCCTCCTTTCACTGATATTTGTCAAGCCTGAACTACCCCGTTTCAGGTATCATTTCTCTTTTGTCCTGTAATAAGATTTCTCACCCCCCGCACTCAGATTCATGCGGCGGTCTTTGTCCTGCAGCTGTTCCAGAAGCTGGACCGTCTTTCGCCGCACTTCAAAGATTTTATTTTCTTCCCAGCATTCCGTCACGGCGGCCGCAAAAGGATCCTGACGCATCAGCCTTCTGACCTCTCCTGCGTCCTCTTTTCCCGCACCGGCCAGATTCCAGATCCGGCCCTGGCAGTTGTCCACCTCTGCAAGCTCTTCCGCTCTCATATCCAGAAGCAGGGAAGCGGAAACCTCGTCGTGCCTGTCAAAGGCACTTCGAAGTTCATCCGTCAGCTCATCAACATGTTTCAGGGCATTATAACGTTTTTGAAGAAGAAGCATTACCTGTTCGAAATCTACCGCCATGGCCCCACCTATCCAATCACACTTTTTTCCGTCACGGTACGGACTTCCTGCACTTTCTTTCCCGCCTCCTCAAAGCCGTTCCTAAACTCCGTCAAAAGACGGACCACCTGCGCAATATCTTCCTTTCTGCGCTCTCTGCCGGCTTTGATCGCACTTAAGTCATAAAACAAATATTCGTAGATCATCCGGAATTCCTGGCTGATCGGCTGTTCCATGTCAAGAATCGAATTCAGATAACGGACGATTCGGACGGTACGGACGATAGAATTGTCAAACACTCCGTAGTCCTTGTCTTCCAGGGCATATTCCGCCATCCGCATACGCTTAAGCGCCTCGTCATATAGTACCAGCAGCAGCTCTGCGCCGGACATGGAATAAACGCTCTGTTCCTTATATTTCTGATATCCATTCATTTTGCTTCCTCCTGAAACCGGCCCCGTTTGGTTTATCAGCCCGAAAGCGAAGATAAATAGCTGGACTGGCTGTTCATGTTGCTGATCGCCTTCTCCATGGTAGTGAACATCTGAATATAGCGATCCTGCTCTGTCTTCAATTTACTCTGCAGATTTGTCAGGCTTTCCTGCATATCCTTCAGCTGCCTCTGGATCGTGTTGTTCTGCAGGGACAAAGCCAGCTTATCCGATCCCGCCTCTTCCACCAGGCGTCCATAGGAGCCGTGATTCAGATAGCTGTAGCGAGTTGCATACTGGCTGAGCGTATCATTGACAATGCTGCTCAGGCCCTTGCCGGACCCGCTGTCTCCGGTAAAGATCTTGCCCACCTTCTCCGGATCGTCCTTCATGGCCGCCTTAAACTTTGCCTCGTCGAACTTCAGGGTGCCGCCGTCATAAGGGTCGTCGGACATGGTAATTCCGATCTCTTCCAGATCGTCATAAGAAACGCCGCTTCCCATGACCTTGGTCAAAACCCCCTGAACGTCCAGGCTCAGATCCCGCATAATGCTGTTGTTATATAAAAGACCGGTCTTCGCCTTCTTCTCCCAGTTTTCAATGGAAGTCTCGTTCATCTCGTCTTTCTGTTCGTCCGACAGAGGGCCGTAAGACTTATCCGGCTTCGTAGTGATCTCCGTGTTGATGGCCTTCACCAGGGCGTTGTAATCCTCCAGGAATTTCTTCACCGTCTCGGTCGCCTTATCCACGTCTGCGGAAGCCGTGAAGGTGAGCGCCTGGGTATTGTCAAACTTCGGCGCTTTCGTCCGGTCCACCCGGTTCCCGTCGGCATCCAGCAGCGGATTCCCGTCGCTGTCCAATAAATTGCCGGACGCATCCTTCTCAATCCCGAATTCGCCGGAAACGGTGATTTTCAGTCCGTCCAGCTCAAAAGTATTGCTGGCGCTGACAATCCGCTCGGCTCCGGTGCCGTAGTCCACATACATAACGGCATCCTTGCCGTCGGTGCTCGTGCCGCCGAAAATCCCTTCTGCGCCGGCTCCCAGCTCGATTTCCCGTCCGGATCCGGTCTCAGTACTGACCAGGGTGAATTTATTGCTGGTATTCAAATACGTAGCCTTCACTCCGGCCGCCGAAGAATTAATATTGGCAATCAGCTGATTCACCTTCATATCGGCCGTAGCATTGATCTTCACGCCGTTGATCGTGAAATCCTCCAGCTTTTTGGCAAATTCATCCTTGGACAGGCTCTCGTCAAACCCAAACCGGGTGCGGTTCTCATACAGGCTGCTTTCCAGGCTGACTTTGTTGGAGCTCATCTTATTCAGGCCGGTCTCCTTCATAACCGCATAGCTGCCGGAAGTCACCGTGAGAGTCGCGCCTTCGCCCTTCGCATCGTCAAAGGTGATCCTCCCGTCCGCAGTATTTCCGACTACGATCTTTCCGGAGCCGAAAGCCTTATCCAGATGATTCTGCATTTTTTCTGCAAATGCCTCATCCAGCTCTTTCTTCTTTGCAGCCTCATCCTTGGTCGTGTCAGCCTGAAGGTCTGCCTTCAGTTTCGCCAGCTCCGCCGCGTCCTCCTTGCTGATCAGCTCTACCTGCTTGCTCTGGCCGCCGTAGCTGACCGTGAACTTCTCACCCTTCAGGTAGTCCGCCATGCTATCATATGTATGGATGTAATGGTCTTTAGTGCTCGTGATATGGCTGTTGTAATCCTCCAGGCTGTATCCCTTGGAGCCGTCCAGTTTTTCGCCGTCCTTGATTGTGTCAAAGCCAAGGGCCCCCAGCGCAGAGGAATTGCTCCTGATTACCAAATTATTTTGCGCCGCTTTATCTTTCGCATCGAGCCTGCCCTGTTCGCTGGTATCAATCTTGTAATTTGCATCACCGCCGGTGACCTTCGCATAAAACATCTCCAGCTTGTCGCCATTTGCCTCAAACTGAATGGTCACATCGTCGGTAAGCTTGAATTTATTCATCTCGATGGACTTGTTCAGCTTGGCGGCCAAATCTTTCAAATCGCCTGATGTATAGTCAATATTCACCGTCTTGTTGTTCTCGTCCTTGTAGGAAGAGGGAAAGGTGAAGGTCCCGCTCTCGTAAAACTTATCCTTATCGCCGTAATAGCCAAAGACCAGCTTCGTCCCGTTCAGGTTCGAGCTCTGCGGCTGATCAGAGAAGCTCATGCCGGTCACGATCTCTCCGCTCTTAAGATCCCCTGACTGCACGTTAGCCGCCGTGGCAAGCTGCTCCACCCCCTTCACGGACATGGACTCCAGAAGATCCGATTTCCCGCTGACGCTTATATACTTGGATATCTTCTCATCCCCGTTGGCCGTGATCACGTTCTTTGAGAAAAGGTTCGCATCCGCCACGCTGCTTGTGGCCGCATAAGAAAGATAATTGTCCTGCAGATCCAGAATCTTGTCAATAATGCCCCGAAACGCCTCCTGCTTCCAGGTAAGACTGGTAATGGAATTCTTCTGGTTCTGAATCTTCGTGGTCGTCCCCAGGGACATCTGCTCGATAATAGAGTCCCGGTCGATGCCGGACGCCATGCCGCCGAACCCGCGCAAGGTGTTACTCAAGCTGCTTGTGGTTCCTGATATACTCGCCATCTATATTCTCCTTTCTGTAAGCCTGCTTTCTCTCAGCATAACCATTCTATCTACCTAAAATATCGGCGGATTCGCCGGATCCATAAGAAAAAGACGCCTGCTTTCCCATACAAAGAGCCCCTCTGCCTAAAGGCAGGGGGCCGTTTAAATCATTTCCTTTTTCAGTGCCTCGGCGCCTCTTTTACCTTGCTGCAGGCTTTGAGGATCTCGGTCAGCATTGCGATCTTGTAACGGTTCTTGTGGTATCCAAGAATCGGCGAAGCATTGCTGCTGTCGACGATCACGTATTTGGCCGGCATATTGGTAAGCACCAGGGCCTGAACGTCGGCGCGGCAGCGGTCACACATGCAGACTCCGTTCTGGCGCATCTCGTTTTCCATGTCGCCTTCCATGTCGGCGAGAAGCCTCTCCATGACGTTCATCATGTTGTAGGCCCGTTTCTTCGAATCCTGCTCCTCTGCCGCCCGGAGAGCCGTCTCCGCAGGCTTTTCCGAAGGTGCGGCCGGCGCACTCCCCGCAGGCTCCGCCTGCTCTTCGGCGGCAGGCTCCGGCGCCCCGGCAGATGCCTCCTGAGCCCTTTCGGCTTCCGGCTGATCAGCCGCTTCTTCTCCGCGGGCGGAACCGC
>CATJIW010000152.1 GCA_949740745.1 uncultured Lachnospiraceae bacterium
AAAATCATGATCTGCAATATCAAGGCTGATGTTCTTTAATACTTGAAATCGGCTTTCTCCGTTTCCGTATGACTTTATGATATCTTTCGCTTTAATCATTATTTTCTTCCTCCTTTATTTTTTTCAAAATGCTCATAAATACCTCAGTAATCATTGTACTGATTTCTTCGTCTGTAAAGCGGCACATTTTTGTGGCACAAAGCGATGCAATTCCGTGTGTGTATATCCAAAGATGATGATATAGCTTTTTCGCAGATAACTTGCAGATTTTGTATTCATCTTGAATTGACAACAGGATTTGCTCATAGCTATCATCTATCAGCGGAAGTACACCGGATAAGTCGGGAATTTGTTTCTGCTCCCTCATAAAGAGGAGCTGAAACAGCTTTGACTCATTAACAGAAAAGAGAATGTATTGCATGCCTACGCCTTTGAAAGGGTGCGCCGCTGCTAAACCTTTATTGACATATTCTCTGTACAGAGCTTTAGCAGCTCCAATCATAGACTGCTGAACCTCCTCCATATTTTTGAATACGGTAAAAATCGGTCTTGCCGAGCTGCCAAGGCAGGTTCCCAATGCTCTGGAAGTCAAAGCTTCATATCCGTCCGTCCTGACAATATTTAATGCGGCTTCAATAATTTCCGATTTTGTGAATTTTGCTTTCGGCGGCATGTTTTGCTTCTCCATTTCTAAATCATATGTTTTGCATCATATATTTTATTATAATCAAAAGCATCAAAAAGTCAATAGGCGGCAGAGTCTATACCGCCGCCGGCCTGCTGTGCCTAAATTATTTCCTCATTTACAATCTCCCCTGCACACTCCAGTATGTTATTTATTTTTAAATTCTATTCAAGCCGATTTTCAGCCTTTAGCTGTTCTGTAATGCTTTATGCCCGCTTCATGTCCGCCCTTTGTGAGCGTTTCCATGCGTTCCTGCTCCTGTTTATCAATCTTCTAAGAAACTAAAGTTGATTTTCCGTTTCCCAAACTCAAAAAAGTCGTTATAATGAATATAACAAGAAATGAATAAGCAGCAAACAATGAAAAACACAAAATATGCCTGTGCTCTGATTATTAAATTTGAAAGAAGATGATGCCATGATTCTAAGTGTCAGCCGCAGAACAGATATACCGAATTATTATTCGGAATGGTTTTATAACAGAATAAAGGAGGGTTATTTATATGTCCGTAATCCGATGAATGCCCATCAAATCAGTAAAATCATACTGTCTCCGGATGTAGTCGACTGCATTGTATTCTGGACCAAGAATCCGGAACCGATGTTTTCAAGATTAGAAGAATTGAATGCCTATAACTATTATTTTCAATTTACACTTACCGGATTTGGAAATGATATAGAACGCAATGTCCCACACAAAAAGGAGCATATGATTCCGATATTCCAAAGGCTGTCAAGGAAAATCGGCCGGAAAAAGGTGATTTGGCGCTATGATCCGATTATTTTCACTGACAAATATACGCCGGAATATCATATAAAGGCCTTTAAACAAATTGCTGAAGAGTTAAATGAATATACATCTAAGTGTGTTATCAGTTTTGTGGATCTCTATAGGAAGAATCAAAAAAATATGAGTGCGGTGAATTCCTGTCCTTTACCGGAAAAGGAGCTGCTTGCATTTGCATCACGGCTTGCGTCAATAGCCAAAGACAATGAAATAAAGGTTGGATCCTGTGCAGAAATGATTAATTTGTCAGCTTGCGGAATAGAACATAATTGCTGTATAGACAGAGAATTAATCGAGCAGATTATCGGATGTAAAATACAGGCGGATAAGGATAAAAATCAGCGGAAAGAATGTGGCTGTGTGGAAAGCGTTGAAATTGGTACCTATAATACATGTAAAAACGGCTGCGTCTACTGTTATGCCAATTACAGTCATGAAAGCGTTTTGCGAAACAGCAGGCTATATAAGGTAAATTCTCCTCTGTTATGCGGAAACATTACAGAAAATGATAAGATTACGGAAAGACCGGTAAAATCATTAAAGGAATTGCAGTTGTCCTTCTGGAATCGTCGGACGGATTGCCAGAATATTTAATGGATTTTTGAGTATCGCAATTGCCTGCGGGATATTTTAAGGAATATACAGCAATGGGTAAGCTGAAAAATATAAAGTATAATGGTTATAGGTTATGCTGGCTTTGGCTTTAGTCAAGGAGATTTGGAAAAGGAACTTCAGACGGCTGACCGGCGCCTGCAAAGACTAATATTTGGCGGCGCTTCTGCATACTATGTAAAAAACAGTTGCAGGGGCTAAGCCTTGAAAGATTATATCGAAGAACGGGCAGTAGAGATTGCCAATTATATTATCGAAACCAATGCGACCGTGCGCCAGACGGCGAAGAAGTTCGGAATCAGCAAAAGTACGGTACATAAAGACGTCACGGACCGCCTTGTGCGGATCAATCCCACGCTGGCATCGAAGGCCCGTCTTGTGCTGGACGTAAACAAGTCGGAGCGGCATATCCGGGGCGGAATGGCCACCAAAGAAAAATATCTGCATCAGCTTCCGCCAAAAGAGGATCATGTGTTTACTTTATAGGTGAAAAGATGCTATAATGACAAAAACGGGACGGCTGTTCCCGGAAAAGGGCGGCCATCATAAGGAAAGGGATGTTCACGAATCAGGGGATAATCACAGAAAAGGGACGAAGGGGAGGATCCGGATATGGGAGAACGGTTAAAGAAGATGCTGCTGCCGGGGAAGCGGCAGATGATCAAAATGTTGATGCT
Organism: uncultured Lachnospiraceae bacterium; assembly: GCA_949740745.1. Lineage (GTDB taxonomy): Bacteria > Bacillota > Clostridia > Lachnospirales > Lachnospiraceae > Lientehia. The sequence continues at coordinate 2,761 of CATJIW010000152.1, forward strand.
TGCCGCCAAAATTGCAGTGGGAAGCAGTATTGCCATTTATGTGGCGGAGCTTCTTGAGCTGCAGTTTTCGGCTTCGGCAGGCATTGTGACGCTGCTGACGCTGGTCACGACGAAGCGGGGGACGATTAAGCTGGCCCTTGCACGGTTCGTGACCTTTGCGGTCGTGGTCCTGTTTTCCTGGATGACCTTCATTCCGTTCCGGAGCGAGTGGCTTGCTTTCGGCGCCTTTATTTTCCTGACGGTTCTTATGTGCCAGGCGTCCGGCTGGATGGCGACTTTGTCGGTTAATGCGGTGATCGGGACCCATTTCCTGACGACGCTGGATTTCAGCCCGTCCTTTTTTCTCAATGAATTCCTGCTGGTATTCATCGGAAGCGCCATCGCTTTCGTGCTGAACCTGTTCCACCATAACCGCAGCCAGGAGGAGCATCTGAGGGATAAGATGGCTTATACGGAGGAACAAATGCAGTTTATCTTCGGAGAGGTGGCAGCCTATCTTTCCAACAAGGCCATGGAAGTGGACGTGTGGGGGCATGTGGGCAGGCTGGAAGAGTCGATTCGGGACTGCATCAGGGAGGCTTACGAATATCAGGAAAATTCTTTTCGCTCCGATCCGGGATATTACATTGATTATTTTGAGATGCGCATGGACCAGTGCAAAGCGCTTTATAATCTGCATTCCGGGATGTGGTGGCTGCGCATCGTGCCGGATCAGGCGGGCCCGCTGGCGGAATACATGCTTTATCTGGCGGAGCACGTGACGGAGCTCAATGTGCCGGAGCCGCAGCTTGAGCGGCTGGGACAGATGGTTGAGGACATGGGGAGAGAGCCTTTGCCGGAAAGCAGGGAGGAACTGGAGGGCAGGGCGATCCTGTACCATATCATGAAAAGCATCGAGGATTTTCTTCTGGTAAAAAAACGGTTTGTCGACGCCAGGTTTCCAAAGGAATCGGAAGCGGAGGAGACGAGAGCGGAGGAAACGGAGAAAACGAACGAATGATCTGCGAAGATCCGGAGGGGGCGTGAGGCACCGCAGATAAAATTATCTGGCAGAATCGGTCGAATTTAGTCTGTTTTAGTCTGATATTCTGCTGTTTAAGAGAATTGTAATATAATGCGGGCATGCATTTCTACCACTGCGGGCTGTCGGAGTTCTTCCGGTCCGGCTGCGGCACATGGGACGCAGAAGTGCGGTTCAGAAGATGCAGTGGCCGGGGCCTTCTGTTCGTTTCGGGAGGCTCCGCATTTCGGGGCGGCGGGGGTTGACAGACGGAGGCGCCTGCACTAGACTGGATATACGGGGGTATAAAGACCTATGAGTTATTCCTTTCAGCAGTGGCTGCTGTTTTTTTATATTTACTGTTTTTTCGGCTGGTGCTTTGAAAGCACTTATGTGTCGATTCGGAAACGCCGTTTTGTAAACAGGGGCTTTCTTCATTCGCCCATGCTGCCGATCTATGGTTCCGGGGCGGTGGTGATGCTGCTTGCGACGCTCCGGATCAGGGAGCATGTACTTTGGATGTTTTTGGCCGGCATGGCGGGTGCCACGCTTCTGGAGCTTTTGGTGGGGCTTTCCATGGAGGCCATATTTAAAGTAAAATACTGGGATTACAGCAATCAGAAATTCAATTATAAAGGGGTTATCTGCCTGTCGTCCTCCCTTTGCTGGGGGCTGTTTACCGTGCTGCTGAACAAATATATCCACCGGCCGGTGGAGGAGTTCGTACTGGGGCTTTCATGGGCAGCGTCGCTTACGGCAGTGATTATCATATCGGTGATCTTTTTATGCGACACGGCAGTGTCCGTGAAGGTTGCGCTGGGGATCCGGGACATGCTGGATGCCAGGGTACGGTTTAAGAAAGAGGTTGGCGAGGTGGCGGAGCAGCTTTCGGAGCGGTTTGAGAGCCTTCGGGAGAACTGGTCCGAGTCCTTCGGGGACAGGCTTACGGAGCTTGGGAAGACTCAGGTGGTCGAGCGCCTGAACAGCCTGGCAGATGCCGTCAACGAACGGCTGAACGCTCTGGCCAAGATGGCGGGAGAGCGGGAGCAGGAGGATATCCGCATATTGTCGGGGCTTAAGGAACGGCTGAAATCGCTGAAGCGGGAAAACGAGTCCCAGACAGAGCGGATGACTTATCTGAAGCTTAACATGTTCCGCCGCAATCCTACGGCTACTTCCCGGAAATTCAGGGAAGAATTTTCTCAGGTGCGGGAAGAACAGCTTAAGTGGTACGAGAGGCGCAGGCGG
>CATJIW010000153.1 GCA_949740745.1 uncultured Lachnospiraceae bacterium
ACAGCTGCATCATGTTCTGCAGCTTCTTTCCCGGCGGCTGGGCGATGATCTGGATCCCCGCTTCCAGAAGATCCTCCCCCTCCACAAGCTCCAATGTCCCTTTGCCGCCGCCGAAAAGCTCCTTGAACACAGCGTCAAACTCTTCCTTGATGTCCCGGAACTTTTCCTCGAACTGACGGCGCATGCCCTCGTCCAGTTCTTCGATCACCTGAATCAGACTTTCCTCCGCTTCTTTCAGGTCATCATGCTGAGCCTTCATAAAAAAATACCGCTCCGAGATCTCCTTGTAATCCTCAATGGCGTTCACGTTGACTGCTCCCAGCTCTTTGACGGCCTGCTTTATGGCGCCGATCTCCTTTCGTATGGAGGCTGCTGTTGCCTCCTTTGGAACCTGTGTCCGGGCCGCTTCGGAAGGCGTCAGCTCATATTCCTCCCACAGATACTGGATCTGCTGTTCTATGGCCTCCTCGCACTTCTCCTTCTGGCCTTCCAGCCGGTAAAGCTCTTTGTCCAGTCTGGAGATCTCCCCGGACATGAACTCCTGCTTCTCAAAAAAGCCGCTCTGCTCCTTCTGGCAGACTTCCCGCTTTTTGGAGCATTCTGCGATGTTTGCCGAAAGCCGTTCTGCCTCCTGCTTCATCTGTTCAATCCGCTCTCGGATCTGTCCGATCTCTTCCGTTTTTTCCTCCGAAGAGCGGGCACATTCACCGAGTTCCTGCTTCTGGGACTCCCGCTCTTCTTTGAGCCCTTCGATCTCACCGGAGATTCGGAGAATGTTTTCCAGGATAAAGCTGTCTTTCTGAGACAGAGACGAAAAATCCAGCTCCGCCTGGCGGAGCCTTTCCCTCCGCTCCCCCCTGGCCTCTCTGGCTTTCAAAGCCTCTGCTTCCAGCCCGGCAATCTCCTGCTCACACTCCTGGTTCCTCGCTTCCAGGCTCTCTGCCTCCGTCTTGAGGGCCGCCTTTCCTTCCTCGATCTTTTGCAGTTCTTCCGAAAGCTTCCGCCCTTCCAGCCGGATGTCCTCATAGCCGGCGGCGATCTCCTGCACCTTTTCCCTGGCCGCTGAAAGACTGGCCGCAAGGGAGGAAAGCTTCACTCTGGCCGCCTGGCCTGCCTCCCTGCTCTTCTCCATGGCTTCCTGAAAGCTCTTAAGCTTTTCCTTTGCCGCCTCCACCCGCTCCTTGATCTGGTCGCACTGGGCCAGAGCCTGGTTCATGGCCCGCTCCAATTCTTCCAGTTCTCGTTTCCTTCCAAGGAGGTTACTGCTGTTTTTAAACGCGCCGCCGGTCATGGAACCGCCCGCTGCCAAAAGTTCCCCTTCCAGGGTCACGATCCTCAGGGAATACTGGTACTTCCTGGAAATGGCAATGGCGTGGTCAATGTTGTCCACCACTAAAATCCGCCCCAGCAGATACTCCGCCAGCCGGTCATAGCCCCCCTTCACTTTCACCAGAGTGTGGGCAAGCCCCACCACCCCCGCCTCTGCGAGAGCCTCCTGTCTTGAAAAGCCCCCTCTGGCTGTAATGCTGGAGAGGGGCAGGAAAGTCGCCCTGCCGAATTTGTGCTTTTTCAGATAGCCGATCAGGTTTTTCGCCGTGGCTTCTGAGTCGGTGACAATGTTCTGAATAGAGCCGCCAAGGGCTGTCTCAATGGCCGTCTCATACTCTTTTGGCGTCTCCAGAAGATCCGCCACCACGCCGATGATCCCCGGTGTGGAGCCTTTTACCTCCATGACTCTTCTGATACTATTCCCGTATCCCTCGTACCGCTCCGACAGATTTCGGAGAGATTCCAGCTTCGTCCGAAGGGTGTGGTACTCCTGCTGTTTCTGATTCAGGTTCTTATTTTCCCGGTAAGAGATCTCTTCTGCCTCCTTGCCGGCTGCCTGCGCTTCCATAAACCTTTCCTTTTGTCTGGAAAGCTCCGCCTCCTGTTCCCGAATCTCCCCTTCGATCTGGGCTTCTTCCTGGTGCCTGGCCTCTTCTTCGCTCTTCACCTTAAAGATCCGGGCCTCCAGCTCTTTTTTCCGCCGGGTATTCTGCTCCTTCAGGGTTTCAAACCGTTCCTCCCTGGCCCCCAGGGACGCCCGGTCGTTCATGGCGCTCAAAATACTGCCCTTTTGATTCTCGATCTTTGCTTCCAACGCCCTAATCCGTTCCTCGTCCCCGGCAATTTCTTCTTTTAAAGTCCCCTGTGCGTCGTCCAGCTCGTCCAGACGCTCATTCAGGCTCCCCTTCTGCTCCACGAAGCCGGCCTTGTCTGCCTCCTTCTTTTCCAGCTCTCCCTCAATGGCCGAAAGCCTCGCCTTAATCCGTTCCCGGTTTCCTGCGTCGGTGCGGATCTGTTCCTCCAGAACCCGAATCCGGCCCTCCATGGACTCCTTCTCCACCTTTCCGTCGTTTAAGGTGTCCCTGTGCTTTGAAAGCTGCGCGTCTACCCCGGAAATTTCCTCCGCCAGCCGGTCATACTCATCCTTGAGCCTGGCCGCTTCCTCCCGTTTCCCGGAAAGTTCCTCCGACAATGTGCCAATATGCTCCGTGACCTCCGAAAGTCTGGTTCTTTGGGACAGGTTCTCCAGCTGGAAGCTCTGCATGTCCAGGTTTTTCAGTTCTTCTTTAAGCCTCAGGTACTCTCTGGCCTTTCCCGCCTGCTCCTCCAGTGGTCCCACCTGTTTTTCCAGCTCCGTCAAAATGTCCGTGACTCGAAGGAGGTTCTGCTGTTCGCTTTCCAGCTTTTTCTGGGCGATGCTCTTGCGCTTTTTGAATTTGACAATCCCGGCCGCCTCATCAAAAAGCTCCCGTCTGTCCTCCGGCTTGCCGCTTAAGATCTTGTCAATCTGACCCTGGCCGATGATGGAATAGCCTTCCTTTCCAATCCCCGTGTCATAAAACAACTCATTGATATCCCGCAGACGGCATCCTCCGCCGTTTAACAGATATTCGCTCTCCCCGGAACGGTAGACCCGCCTGGAGACCGTCACCTCGTCATAGTCAATGGGCAGGGAATGGTCCGAATTGTCCAGAGTAATCGCCACATAGGCATAACCCTGTGGTTTCCGGTTCTGAGTGCCAGAAAAGATCACGTCCTGCATGTTGGCCCCCCGGAGCTGTTTGGCGCTCTGTTCCCCAAGCACCCATCGGACTGCGTCAGCCACGTTGCTTTTTCCGCTGCCGTTTGGTCCCACAATCCCGGTGATCCCGTCGTTAAATTCAAAAAGTATTTTGTTCGCAAATGATTTGAAGCCCTGTACCTCGATACTTTTTAAAAACATCCGCTCTTATTCCTTTTCCCTAAGCCTTAAGATGGCCCGATAAGCCGCCATCTGCTCCGCCGCCTTTTTCGTCCGTCCCTCTCCCTCGCTCACGGCCTTGCCGTCCACAAAGGCTCTCACATGAAAGACTTTCGCATGGTCCGGCCCTTCCTCTCCAGAAAGCTCATAGGAAAGCCCGCCCTCCTGTCCTGCCTGCACCAGTTCCTGCAAAATAGTCTTGCTATCATAAAAAAGTTTTTTATGCTCCAGGTCATTCATGACAAAACGGAATACAAACTCCTTTGCATTAGCAAAACCACCGT
>CATJIW010000154.1 GCA_949740745.1 uncultured Lachnospiraceae bacterium
CCATAAAAAGACAGAGCCGCTTCGCCCACTGCCCCTTCAGCACCGAAGAGACAATGCCGCAGAACATGGCCAGGATAATCGAAAAAAACGGGAAATTCCGGATGAATTCCATTACTCCCCCTCCTTTCTCCACTGGAAGACGATTTCATCCAGGTCCAGAGAGCCATATCTTCTGTAAAGGCGGATGGTCAGGGAAAGCATAAGCGCCGTCACGCTGACCGACACCACGATCCCGGTGAGCACCAGCCCGTCCGGGATGGGATTGGTATAAGCCGAAGCATCCATGACGCCGTTATTTAAGATCGGCACCTGCCTCCCGAAAATATACCCCTTCGCCGCCAGAAACAGATACACCGCCGTATCCATGATATTTAGGCCGATGATCTTTTTGATCAGATTCTTGTGGAGCAAAAGCGTCGTAAACCCGATCCCAAACAGGATCATCGACACCGTTTCCTCCATATTAGCCGCCAGATGCGCAAGCATGCTCACATGCCCCCCTTCCGGAATAACGTATAAAAGGCATACATGGTACAGGCCACAACCAGCCCCACGCAGATATTGAGGGGCAGGATCAGGCCGCTGGAAAGGATGGCCCCCGGCGTCCCCAGGGGAATCCCGCTCTCCAGATGATTCGCCCCCGTAAAAAACGAATAGCTCTTCGCCAGGCAGTAAAACGTAAGAGATGCCAGTGTGATCCGCCGGAAGGTCTTCTCCGTAAAAAACCGCTCCGTCTTTTTAAAGCCGAAGGCGTTCAGATACAGGATCAGCCCGGAGCCGATGACCGCCCCGCCCGAAAAACCGCCCCCCGGCGACAAATGGCCGTTCAAAATGATATAGATCCCGAAAATAAACAAAAGCGGGACCAGGACGCAGGATACCTTCTGCAGGATCAGGTCATTCTTCGGCTCATAAATCCGGTCATTTTCCTCGGCCCGCTTCTTCCGCATTTTCTCCCGGTCGTCGGAATTATCCAGCCGCATCAGCACCTGCACGCAGGTGGCCGCAATAAACAGGACGCAGGATTCCCCGAAGGTATCAAAGGCCCGGTAGTCCAAGATCATGCCGGTGACGAAATTGGTGGCTCCCGTTTCCTCCACGCCCTTCTCGATATACCGGGCCGCCACCTCGTTGTTGGTGGGATTGTCCGGATTCCCGAATTCCGGCAGATAGACCACCGTCCAGAGAAGCACGCCGATCAGCGTCACGCACAGGGCCACCGACGCAAATTTGTTCACCACCCGGAAGATCTTTAGCTCCTTATTGTGCCTCTCGTCATAAACCTCCGCATTGATCTTTTCCTCATTGAGCCTGGGCCCGGAAAGCTCCTCCGGCGGGATCCGCTTTAAAGGCGCCTTCGTCTCCATACGGAATTCCGGCGGCGCTGCTTCCCCGTCCACCCATTTTTCAAACCGGCGAAACCGGCTGGTCTCATAATCCTTTCTCAGCCTGCTCATCTTCCGCCCTCCCTGTCTGCTGTCTGATCTGTCTTTTCTCCCCGTTCCGGCGCTGCGCCGGCAGCTTCCGTTTCCTCTGCGCCCTCCGGTCCGGCCGGCGCTTCTGCACTTTCCGGCCCGGTCTCCTGCCTCTCCTCCTGGATGGCCCGGATCTTTTTCAGCGTTACAAAAAACAGGATGCTGGTCACGCCTGCGCCCACGGCCGCCTCAGTCACCGCCAGATCCGGCGACTGCAGGATCACCCAGATAATGGCCATAATGGAGCTGTAGGACATGTAAATGATAATAGACGTCAAAAGCTTTTTCGTAAAGCTGACGGACAGCGCACAGACGATCAGCCCGATCAAAAGAAACAGTTCAAATATCCTCACGGTGTTCCACCTCGATTTCTCCAAGATCCTCATCCGTCATAACTTCCAGACGGCTGATCATATGTCCCGCCACAGGACTCGCCAGCCAAAAAAACAGCACCACCAGAAGCAGCTTCAGAGAGGCAAAACTAACCCCTTTCCATACCACAAGCCCCAGAATCATAAACAGAATTCCCAGGGTGTCCCCCAGGGCCGCCGCATGGATCCGGTTCAGGGCCCGTTTAAATTTATTGACGCCCACGGCCGCAGACACAAAAACCAGAAGCCCCGCAAGAAGAAAGGCCCCGGACACAAAAAGCCTTACCCATTCCGTCATTCCTTTTCCTCCCCTTTCTCCCTTTCCTTCCGTTCCCGGTAGACCCCCGTATACACCTTGGTGAGGACCACCACCGCCAGAAAGCTTACCATGGCATAAATCAGACAGACGTCCGTCAGGTAATCCTCTTTCTGATACACCGACAAAACAGCGATAATGACAATGGTCATGGTGCCGATCATATTGACCGCAATGATCCGGTCCGCCGTCTTCGGCCCCTTCACGGAACAGATAATAGAAGTCAGGATCAAGACGGCAAGGACCACCATGCAGCCCATCAGGATCCCCTGATAAACGACCTCCGCACTCATTTCTTTCCCGCCTCCATTCTCCTCAAAATATGAACAAACACCGAATCTTCAATTCCCTCCGCCATTTCCCTGTCCAGACAGTGAACGCAGAATTCGTCCCCCTCAACAGACACGGTAATGGTCCCGGGCGTCAGGGTAATGGAATTGGCCAGCAGCACCCTGCCGATCCCCGTCTTTAAATCCGTCCTGAAATAAACCAGCGCCGGTTCCGGCTCGTATTTGGGCGACAGGATCAGCCGGAGCACGCCCAGGTTCGCCCTGGCAATCTCCCGGAGCAAAACCCCCAGAAACCAAAGGAACAATCCCGCATTTTTAAACAACAAAAAATCCTTCCGCAGGCCATAATCCATAAAGCGGCAGATAAACCAGTAAACCGCCGCCGAGACCGCCAGCCCGAACAGAAAGATCTCCCATGTGAATTTTCCGTTTAATAAGATCCAGAATCCTAAAAACAGCAGAAACATCGTACTTAATCCCCCCTGTTATCAGAGCCGGAGCCGATTCCCGTCATTTGTGGAAAACCCACACGGCCCCGTGCCTCGGTACGCCTTTCCTCGCACCCGTCATTGAGTATAAACCTATTTTAGCAAAAATACAATGGCATTTTTTCCAATTTCATCGCCCGGCAGGCAGAAAATTTCAGAATTCTGCCGAAGCTAAAAAAGCACATCCAAACCCCCTCCTCTGGAAAATTCACTTAACACTCCCGTGCCTCCTTCCATATTATACCAGTAAGCAAACGAAGAGGAGAATCATCCCTTGTACACAAAAACCCTTGCAAAACGCATTCTCTGCCTTTCCCTGTCTGCCCTGCTGCTTCTCGGTGCCCTTGCAGGCTGCGGAAAAAAAGCTTCTGACGAAAAACCGGCCGGCCAAAACCCCCCTGCCGAAACAGCCTTTGGCGAAACTGCCTCCGGCGAAACAGAGCAGGAACCGGCAGAGGAAAAAGAACTGACGCCCGTCACCTTAAGCGAAGTGGCCCATTCTGTTTTTTATGCGCCACAATATGCGGCCATCGAGCTGGGTTACTTTGAAGAAGAAGGCATCGACCTGACCCTGGTCAACAGCGCCGGCGCCGACAAGGTCATGACCGCCCTGATCTCAGACGGAGCCGACATCGGCTTTATGGGCTCCGAGGCCAGCATCTACGTCTATTCCGAAGGGAATCCCGACTATGCCGTCAATTTCGCCCAGCTCACCCAGCGGGCCGGAAACTTCCTGGTGGGCAGGGAGCCCGACGAAGATTTTAAGTGGGAGGACTTAAAAGGAAAGAACGTCCTCGGCGGCCGGGCCGGCGGTATGCCGGAAATGGTATTCGAGTACATTTTAAAGCAGAACGGCATCGACCCGAAGACGGA
>CATJIW010000155.1 GCA_949740745.1 uncultured Lachnospiraceae bacterium
CCGCCATTGCGGCCAACAGCGTGGCTTCCACGGTGTTCCTCATGGTAAAGTCCACGGCGGTGGGGGCGGCCGCTGCGGCGTCGGTCCTGATCGGAAAGGCGGTGGGGGAAGGCGATCTGCAGGAAGTGAAGGCTTATGCGAAAAAGCTTCAGAAAATATTTCTGGTGATCGGGATCTGCTCCGGCACTCTGCTGTTCTTCCTGCGGATTCCGATTCTGGGCCTTTATGATCTGTCTCCCGGGACGAAAGAGATGGCCGATACCTTCCTGATTATCCTGAGCGTGGTGTGCGTGGGCATGTCCTATCAGATGCCTGTCAACAACGGCATCATCCGGGGCGGCGGCCATGCGGGCTTCGTGGTCAGGATGGACCTGATCAGCATCTGGGGGATCGTCCTTCCCCTTTCCTTCTTCATGGCCTTCGTGGTGAAGGCTTCCCCGGTGGTCGTGGTCTGCTGTCTCAATGCGGACCAGATATTCAAATGCATTCCTGCTTTTTTGGAGGTCAATTACGGGAACTGGGTCAGAAAGCTGACGAGGGAATAAAGGGCTGCCGCAGAAAGGATCAAGGCCATGAATGTGAAAAAAACGGCCGGGTACGGTCTTTTGACCGCCCTGGCATTTATCTTCAGCTATATTGAGAACATGATTATGGCGCCGGTGCCGGTGCCGGGGATCAAGCTGGGCCTGGCCAATCTGGTGGTGCTTGCGGCCCTTTACCGGATGGGGAACGGTCCCGCTGCCCTGGTTTCCCTGGTCCGGGTGGTGCTTGCCGGGCTTACCTTCCAGAATGCCATGACCATGCTTTACAGCCTGGCAGGATGCGTGCTCAGCCTGCTGTCCATGATCCTTTTAAAAAAGACCGGACGGTTCGGAATGACGGGGGTCAGCGTGGCCGGGGGCGTCATGCACAATCTGGGCCAGCTTCTGGTGGCGGCGGCGGTGCTGGAGACCTCGGCGCTTCTGTATTATTTTCCGGCGCTCCTGGTATCCGGATGTGCGGCCGGGATCGTGATCGGAGCGGCCGGGGCGGAGGTGGTAAAACGGCTTCCGGAAAGATAAGGGATCCATGGCCTTTTTGTCCGGGCCGGAGCCCAAAAAGACGGCAGGGAAAATTCCCTGCCGCTTTTTTTGAGCAGAACTGTAAGCCGGGTTCTGTCGTGAATGGCCATCTATCTAGGCCTGCCGTCGCCGGCAGGCTCAAGCGACCTACCCGAAAGCAGACG
>CATJIW010000156.1 GCA_949740745.1 uncultured Lachnospiraceae bacterium
AGGGCTTCTCCCGGAAATATTGCCAGAATGTACAGTGAATGATGGAGTTTCGCAAATGCCTGTAATGGAGCGGTGAGAAAATGCGGAACTCGAAGCTGTGGAGTGGATTCTGCCAGTTATTCCGTTCGAAGCCAGAAGCGCCAGGCATTCCGGCAAGCCCAGAAGCCAGTCGGAAAAGGGTCCCTCCTGTCTTCCCTGATTTTGATTTTAGCTCTTGCAGCAGACCCTGACGTCTGATTCCGGGAGAAGCCCTCTGCGCCATGAAAATGAGACCATGGAAAACGGGAGGGCCCATGCCCGACTGTTTTCTGTGTTTATGGGCTCATTGGAATGTATGGCGCAGCAGGCTTTGAACGGAATCAAGCGTCAGAATGTTTCACGTCCTGCGCCAGCCGGTCCAGGGCGTTTAGATAGACGCAGGTGTCCACGGAGACGGTGACGCTGTCGTAGCCGCTCTTTAACCGCCGGATTCCGATTTCCGGAATATCCACGTAGATCATCAGGAATTTTCCGGCCGCATGGACCGCCTTCTCGATCCGCTCCAGGGCGGCAAGGAATTCGGGATTTTCGAATTCTCCGGGGATGCCCATGGCGATGCTTAAGTCGTTGGGCCCGACGAAGAAGCCGTCGATTCCGTCCACGAGGGCAAATTCCTCAATATGCTCCAGGCACTCGGCCGTCTCACACTGGGGGATCAGAAGCTGCTTTTCGTTGCAGTGGGCGCACCAGGCTTTCATTCCCGCATCGGCCCCCTCGGCCCGGCCGAACTGGTTATTTCTGGACCAGGAATAGCCCCGGTCCCCTACCGGGAAATATTTCCCCCACCTGACGATGTTCTGAAGCTCTTCCAGGGTCTTTATCTGAGGGATGATCAGGCCCTTGACGCCGATGTCGAGAAGCTTTAAGATGGCGTCCCTCTGGATGCCCTTTGCCCGGGCAAAGACGGTTACGGCCCCCTTTCCACTGTTTTCCGCGCCCCGGATAACGTCGGCCGTGCTTTCAATGTCAAAGGGACCGTGTTCGCAGTCGATGATAAAATAATCCAGCTTAGTGGTTCCGATGGCTTCTCCGACGGCTCCGCCGCCCATCTCGAAAAAGGTGCCGACCGTTTTTTCGCCTGCTTTGAATTTTTCTAAAAATGTGTTTTTCATCCGTATCCTCCCGTAAATCCATGGTTATGATTTTTAATGATTATCTTTGTACTCTTGCGCCTGCGCCGCCCATGAGGGCTTCCACCTCTTTTTTGCTGGCCATGGTGGTGTCGCCGGGTGTGGTCATGGCCAGGGCTCCGTGGGCTGCGCCGTAATTGACTGCGGTTTCGGCGTCCCCCGTGGTCATCAGCCCGTAGATCAGTCCGGAGGCAAAGGAGTCTCCGCCGCCGACCCGGTCCATGATCTCAAGGCTGCTGTAGTCTTTTGCCTTGTGAATCCTGCCGTCGGCGAAACAGATGGCGCTCCAGTCGTTGACCGTGGCCGTCCGGACGGTCCGAAGGGTGGTGGCGACTGCCTTCAGGTTGGGATAGGCCTCTGCCGCCTCGCCGATCATTTTTTTGTAGCCGTCCAGATTCAGCTCTTTCAGGTTTTCATCGTTTCCCTCGACCTTAAATCCCAGGCAGGCGGTGAAATCCTCCTCGTTGCCGATCATTACATCCACGTATTTTGCCACTTCCCGGTTGACCTCCTGGGCTTTTGCCTGCCCGCCGATGGCGCTCCACATGGAGGGACGGTAATTGAGATCGTAGGACACGACGGTCCCGTATTTTTTTGCCGTCCGGATGGCGGCAAGGACGGTTTCGCAGGACTGCTCCGAAAGAGCCGCATAGATGCCCCCCGTGTGAAGCCAGCGCACGCCCAGCTCTCCAAATATATGTTCGAAGTCGAAATCCTCAGGAGTGGCCTTGGAGATGGCCGTGCCTGCCCGGTCCGAACAGCCGATGGCGCCGCGGATGCCGAAGCCGCGCTCCGTGAAGTTCAGGCCGTTTCTGCAGATGCGGCCGATGCCGTCTGTCTTCATCCATTTGATCAGGGAGGTGTCTACGCCGCCCTGAAGGATGAAATCTTCCATGAGCATGCCGATCTCGTTGTCTGCAAATGCGGTAATCACCGCTGTCTTCATGCCGAAGCAGCGTCTCAGCCCCCGCACTACGTTGTATTCTCCGCCTCCCTCCCATGCGCGGAAGGAGCGGGCCGTGCGGATCCTGCCCTCGCCCGGATCCAGGCGGAGCATCACTTCGCCCAGGGACACTGCGTCAAAGCTGCATGCCTCCTTCGGTTTTACATTTAAATTCATCCTTTCTGCCTCCTTAAGTTTTTGTCGGTTTTCGTCAAAAGGTGAAAGCTTTTATAACCCTCTCGCCGCCTCCGCCAGGGCCACGGCTTCTTCGGTCAGTCTGCGGATCTGATCAAAATCGCCTGCCTTTATCAGGTCGCCCTTTACCATCCAGCTTCCGCCGCAGGCGATAATCTTGTCATAGCTTAAATAGTCTTTCAGATTTTTCGCATTGACGCCGCCGGTCGGCATAAATTTTACCATAGTATAAGGGGCGGCCAGCGCCTTGACGGCGGCCACGCCGCCGAACTGGCCCGCCGGGAAGAATTTCACCACCTGAAGTCCCCGCTTCACTGCCTGGGCAAGCTCCGTGGGGGTAATACAGCCCGGAAAGACGGGAACACCTGTTTCCAGGCAGTGGTCAACGACCTCCGGGTCAAAGCCGGGACTTACGATAAATTTTGCGCCGGCCTTCACGGCCCGGTCCGCCTGCTCCGTGGTCAGTACGGTTCCTGCTCCCACCAGCATTTCCGGATATTGTCCGCTTATCCGGCGGATGGATTCCTCAGCGGCTTCTGTCCGGAAGGTGATCTCCGCACAGGGAAGCCCGCCGTCCACGAGAGCCTTCGCAAGAGGCAGGGCGTCTTCTTCGTGATCTAAGACCACCACGGGGACTACGCCGAATTTTTGGAGTTGTTCTTCGATTGATTTCATGATCCGTTTTCTCCTTTATTTGATTTTTTGTTAAATTTGTGTATAATGGTTCGTATCTGTTTTGCATCTGTACCGCATTCATGGATAATTGCGCCTCCCCCCAATATGGAAGGAAAGATTCTGACAATTGTTTTCGAAAGAGGCCCCCGGAAACTGTTCAGGAATTCTGGGCCCGGCTATTACCAAATACCGTACTGGGGGCAATTGCGCCACCTAGTATCACAGGAAGGATTCTGACAATTGCTTCCAGGAGAAGCCCTCTGCGCCATGGAAATGAGACCATGGGAACCTGGAGGGCCGATGCCCGACTGGTTTCCGCGATTATGGGCTCATTGTAATGCTTGGCGCAACAGGCTTTGGATGGACGCTGGTGTCAGAATCCGCCCCCCAATTCTGCATTTCGCAATTGCCTGAAAATCACACGAAACGGAAAGGAGCTTTGCCATGACGCTTGCCGATTACGTTATTTTCACTGCGGTCGCCGAACATAAAAACATGACCCATGCGGCTGAAAAGCTTCATCTGACCCGGTCGGCCATCAGCCATGCGGTTTCCAGGATGGAGCAGGAGTTGGGGTTCGCCCTTTTTATCAAAACGACCCACGGGATCAGCCTGACCACGAACGGAGAAATGCTCCTTCCCCTCGCTTACTCGGTGATTCAGAGCCATCATCATTTTAACGAGACCGTATCCTCCATCAACGGGCTGGACGCCGGCCACGTGCGCCTCGGAACCTGTTCCAGCACCTGCATCAACTGGGTGCCTGAGCTGGTCCATACCTTCCGGGCTCTGTATCCGGCCGTTGAGATCCATATTTTCGGAGGGGCAAACAATGCCCAGATTCTGGACATGCTTGAGAAAAACGAGATTGACCTGGGCATTGCGGCGGCAGAGTCTTCCGATACGATTCTGGCCACCAGGATTTATGACGACGAGATGGTCTGCGTGACCAACACGGAGTTTTTCACGAAAACGCCTGGGATCGTCACGCCGAAGGAGCTGGAACACATGTCATTGATTTTAAGTGATAAGGACTATGGGGAAGAAAGCCGCATCGTCATGAATCAGGTCCATCTTTCCGCCAGTCCCGATATTATTGCCATTGACGATGCGGGCCTCGTGGCCCTGGCCTCGGCCGGCTTCGGCTACTGCATCATCGGCCGTCTGGTCCTGAAGGCCATTACCTCTCCTGTCCACGCCTTTTCCTTCGATCCGCCCCAGTACCGCCGCCTGGCTCTGCTTCGGAAAAAGAACCGGCCCTCTTCGCCGGCGATTCAGGCTTTCCGGGAGCATATCCTCCGGTTTGTGGCAGGCTATCCGAATCCGCCGGAAAAGCAGTGACGCGGCCGATATTCTTTCGGTAATTATAGCACCGGACGGAAATGAACAGAAGCTATGTGTTTTCATATGCCGTTGAATTCTTTTCATCAGCAGATATTTTGCGCAGAAACGGAGCTGGTGGTGAAAGTGATTCAACTATAGATGAAAATGTATAACTTCTGTTTGTCATTTAGGAATGATATAATATAGACACCTGAGATTGGGGGAATTGTATCTGGTCGGCCGGCCGCAAAAGAAAAACATGATTCCATGAAAATCAGCCATTTAAGGAGGATTCCGTTATGAAGAAAAGCAGTATCAAACGGGTTTTGGGGCTTTTTCTTGCCCTTGCCATGATTCTTGGCATGACCGCCTGCGGAGGAGGGAAGAAGGAGGCCGGCGGCGTGGACGGTGACACGATCAAGATCGGCGTTGTCTGTCCGATTTCCGGAAATTCTGCCATTGCCGGGAAATACATTACCCACGGCGTGGAGGTCGTGGAAGAAGAGCTGGGCGGAAAGATCAAGATCGGCGACAAGGAATATAACATTGAGTTTATTTACATGGATAATGAAGCGTCTGAGGAGAAGACGACCAACGTATTCCAGAAGCTGATTGAAGAGGAGAAGGTGATTGCCATCGTAGGGCCGGACATGTCTAAATGCGCCCTGGCCGGCGGTCCCATTGCCCAGAAGGCCGGCTGTCCCGTGGTGGCGACCTTTGCGACCAATACGGCTGTGACAGAGGTGGGCGACTATATATTCCGCGCCTGCTTTATCGATCCCTTCCAGGGGAAAATGGCGGCACAGTATATCTGGGAATCCGGTTATAAGACCACGGCGGTCATGTTCAACAATGCGGATGCTTATGCGACCGGGCTGACGGAGGCTTTCGTGGAGGCATATGAGGGGCTTGGAGGCCAGGTGGTGGCCAAGGAAGAGTATTCCGGCTCCGACGTGAAGGACTACAACGTGCAGCTGACCAAGCTGGCTTCTTCGAATCCGGAGTGCGTGTTTTTCCCGAACCTGCTTGGCGAGCTGGGGCTTCAGATCCAGCAGGCCCGCGCAGCCGGCTTAAACTGTCCGATCGTGTGCGGCGATTCTGCCGATACTCCTGAGGTGGGCGAGGTTGCCGGTGCGGCGGTAGAGAACGTGGCTTATGTGTCTGCCTTCTCGGCGGAGGCGACTACTGATGCGGCAAAATCCTTTGTAGAGAAATATACGGCGAAATTTGACGGCGAGACGCCCAACTCCAATGCGGAGCTGGCCTATGAGGCGACCCAGATGGTGCTTTACGCCCTGCAGAATGCGGATGAGCTGACCCGTGAGGGTGTACGCGACGCCCTGAAAGGGATCAAGGATCTGGAGCTTCCGTCCGGAAAGATGAGCATGGCCGAGGATCGGAATCCCATCAAGGGCGGTGTGGTCATGCAGTATGACGCAGACGGCGTTTCTCATTATGTGTCTTCCATCAATCCCGACTGAGGCGGCACTTAAGGTTAAACAAATATGACATGATCAAGGGGGAGGGTTCTGACGGCCGGAGCCGCAGGGCCCTTCCTTTTCCTTTGACATTTTTCCTTTGATCAAAAGACAGGAGGGATTTTCTGTGACCTATTTTTTCCAGTATCTGATCTATGGCCTGCAGCTGGGGAGCGTCTATGCACTTCTGGCTCTGGGCTATACCATGGTGTACGGGATTGTCGGCATGATCAATTTTGCCCATGGCGATTTTCTGATGATCGGTGCACTGGGGACGTATTTTATTGCGCAGGCCTTTGAGAGCTTTCAGGTGGGAAGCGCCTATCCGATGCTTGTCATCGGCCTGATCATCCTGATCGCCATGGTGGGCACGGGCGCCATCGCCAGCGGCGTGGAGGCCATCGCTTACCGGCCCCTTCGGAACAAGCCCCGCATGATCGCGCTGATCACGGCGGTGGGCGTGTCTATGTTTCTTGAGAATTTTCCCAGGGCACTTCCTTTTATCGGCCCCAATCCCCGTTCGTTTCCGACTTTGTTCCAGGCCAGGAATCTGGATGTATTCGGAGCGACCATCACGACGACGCAGCTTGTGATGATCGTCCTGGCCGTCGTGACGATGGTCGTCCTTTATCTGGTGGTCAACAGGACAAAGATCGGAAGCCAGATGAGGGCGGTCAGCATGGACAAGGATGCGGCTTCCCTTATGGGGATCAACATCAATAAGGTGATCTCCATCACCTTCTTTATCGGCGGCGCTCTGGCGGCCGTATCCGGTATCTGCTATGCCAGTGCATATCCCCAGGTGGATGTTTACATGGGCTCCTGGCTGGGGAACATGTCCTTTGTGTCTGCGGTACTGGGCGGCATCGGGGATATCCGCGGAGCCATGCTGGGCGGCTTTATCCTTGGGATCGCGCAGATTTTTGCGACGGCGGTCAATTCCACCTTTGGCTATGCCGTCGGCTTCATCATCCTGATCGTCATCCTGTTGGTAAAACCTGCCGGAATCATGGGCAGACTGGTCGTTGAAAAGGTATAGGGGGGATGAGATGAAGGGAAAGAAATGGATCAAGGCGGTTTATCCCGCCGGAATCGTGGCGCTTATCTATCTGCTTGTGACAGTGCTCCGTTTTGCGGGGATTATGAACGGTTATTATAATCAGGTCCTGATGTTTGCGGGCATCAACATTATGATGACGGCCAGCCTGAATCTGGTCAACGGATTTACCGGGCAGTTCTGCATCGGCCATGCGGGCTTTATGTCCCTGGGGGCCTACGGGGCGGCCGTTGTCACCAGCATGCTCTTTAAAAATACGGACTCTGTTTTTGTGTTTCTTCTGGGACTTGCGGCAGGCGGCTTTGTGGCGATGACCGCCGGCATGCTGATCGGGCTTCCGTCCTTAAAGCTAAAAGGGGATTACCTGGCCATTGTGACTCTGGCTTTCGGCGAAATCGTCCGTGCCCTGCTCAGGCTGGTGAAGCCCATCGGAGGGGCGAGGGGCATGATCGGGATCCCGGGCTATGCGAATCTGGGCTGGATCCTGTTCTTTATGGCTCTGACCCTGTTCCTTTTACGGAATCTGATCCATTCTCCGTTCGGGCGGGCGTTTATCGCCATCCGGGACAATGAGGTGGCGGCAGACGCCATGGGGATCAACACGACGAAATATAAGATGACCTCTTTCTGCGTTGCGGCCTTTATCGCAGGCGTGGCCGGCGGGCTTTACGCCCATGTGATCTCTTTTATCCAGCCGGATAATTTCAGCTTCACAAAGAGTGCGGATTTTCTGGTCTACCTGTATGCGGGCGGTTCCGGTTCCCTGACCGGGTCCGTGGTCGGCGCGACGCTGCTCACGATCCTTCCGGAATTCCTGCGGTTCCTGGCCGACTGGCGGCTGGCGGTTTATGCGGTGATCCTGGTGCTTGTTATGCTGTACCGCTCCGAAGGACTCTGCGGAGGGCTGGAGCTTCCGTTTATGAGGATCCGGCGGCCGGAGCTTTATGAGGAGCCTCTGTTTGGGAAAAAGACGAAAGGAAAGGGGGAGCAGGCATGAGTTTACTGGAGGTAAAAAACCTTTCCATCATGTTCGGCGGACTCTGCGCCGTAGATGATTTCAATCTGTCGGTGGAGCAGGGGGAGCTGATCGCCGTGATCGGTCCCAACGGTGCGGGGAAGACGACGATCTTTAACATGCTGACCGGCATTTACCGGCCGACCTCGGGGAGCATTTCCCTGGACGGGGAGAACCTGATCGGGCTGAAGCCCTGGCAGTTTGCGAAAAAGGGCGTGACCCGCACCTTTCAGAACATCCGGCTTTTCTCCAATGCCACGGTGGCCGACAATGTCAAGATGGCCCATACCATGCACAATGACCAGGGGCTGGTCAAATGTCTGCTCCGGCTCCCTTCCATGAAGCGGAGCGAACGGGCCCTGGACGAGAGGGTCATGGAGCTTTTAGACAGGCTGGGGCTTGCGGACAAGGCGGATCTGCTGGCGAAAAACCTGCCCTACGGCGACCAGCGCCGTCTGGAAATCGCCAGAGCCCTGATGACGGAGCCGAAGCTTCTGCTTCTGGACGAGCCGGTGGCCGGAATGATCACGGCGGAGATGGAGGACATGGCAAGGCTGGTGCCCAGGATCCGGAAGGACTTCGGGATCACGATCATCCTGATCGAGCATCACATGAACTTTGTCATGCCCATTGCGGACAGGATCAAGGTCCTGGATTTCGGAAAGACCATTGCGGAGGGGACTCCCGAGAAGGTGCAGAAGGATCCGAAGGTGATCGAGGCTTATCTGGGAGGAGGGTATGCGAAAAAT
>CATJIW010000157.1 GCA_949740745.1 uncultured Lachnospiraceae bacterium
GCCATGATGGGACTCCACCGCATTGATCACAACGGCGGATTCTTTGTATTTCCTACATAATTCAACACCGAGCTGAATATGTGAGCCTTCCATTTCATGGTCCACTGCCTTGCCGATATCATGCAGAAGACCAGCCCTTTTCGCTATACGCACATCGATGCCGATCTCTGCAGCCAGAAGACCCGACAGATGCGCAACCTCAATCGAATGTTTTAAAGCGTTTTGACCATAACTGGTCCTGAATCTCATCTTACCCAGAAGCTTCACCAGTTCCGGATGAATCCCGTGAATGCCGACCTCAAGGACGGCCGCCTCACCCTCTTCGCGGATCATGGTATCTACTTCCCTCTGAGCCTTTTCCACCATTTCCTCAATTCTGGCCGGATGGATACGTCCATCCAGAATCAGCTTTTCCAGGGCAATCCTGGCCACTTCCCGCCTGATCGGGTCAAATCCCGACAGAATCACCGCCTCCGGCGTATCGTCAATGATTAAATCCACGCCGGTCAGGGTCTCAAGCGTACGGATATTGCGGCCCTCCCGCCCTATGATACGGCCCTTCATCTCGTCGTTGGGAAGCTGGACAACGGAAATCGTGCTCTCCGCCACATGGTCTGCCGCACATTTCTGAATGGCGGTGACGATATATTCCTTCGCCTTTTTCCCCGCTTCCTCTTTTGCCCTCAGATCCAGCTCCTTGATCAGCTTTGCCGTATCATGCTTGACATCATTCTCAACAGTTTTTAAAAGATATTCCTTTGCCTGTTCGGAGGTAAATCCTGAAATCCGCTCCAGTTCCTTTACTTCCTTGTCAAAGAGTTCCTCGACTTCCTTTTTCCGTCTTGTCAGCTGCTCTTCCTTTGATGCCAGACCAGATTCCTTTTTCTCCAGTGCCTCGGACCTTTTTTCTAAATTCTCTTCCTTGCTTAACACCCTTCGTTCATAACGCTGTATTTCCGTTCTTCTCTCACGGACCTCTTTCTCCAGATCATTCTTCGTTTTCA
>CATJIW010000158.1 GCA_949740745.1 uncultured Lachnospiraceae bacterium
ACATAACACCGCCTTCATTCGTTTTTTGTGTGTTCTCAGAAAAATAGTCCTTCTAAAAAGATATCGACAAAAACTGAGAATATATAAGGAAAACACAGAGTCTTCCCTTTTTTGCCCCTGTTACCATTGTATACGATACGGAAGAATTTTTCAATGAGAAAATGAAGGCGGATTACCGGGGGCCTGCCTTGAATTTGGATTTGACTTGTAGTATGATATGGAAGAGACTGAATATCTTTGGAGAAAGGAAGCGTTTCGTATGACGAAAATAGATATTTTTTCCGGGTTTCTGGGTGCGGGGAAGACGACGCTGATCAGAAAGCTGATTGAGGAAGCTTTTCAGGGAGAGAAGCTGGTGCTCATTGAAAATGAATTTGGAGAGATCGCCATTGACGGCGGCTTTCTTAAGGATGCGGGGATCGAGATTACGGAGATGAATTCCGGCTGTATCTGCTGCAGCCTGGTGGGAGATTTCGGGGAAGCCCTTAAAAAGGTGCTTGGCCGGTTCCATCCGGACAGGATCCTGATCGAGCCCTCCGGCGTGGGGAAGCTGAGCGACGTGATCCGGGCGGTGCAGGATCTGCACATGGAAGAAGTTTCCTTAAACAGCTTCACAACCGTGGCCGATGCGGGGAAATGCAGAATGTATATGAAGAATTTCGGCGAGTTCTACAATGACCAGGTGGAGCATGCCAATTCCATTATATTAAGCCGGACCGATGGGATTTCGGAGAAGAAGCTTTCGGAATGCGTGGCGCTCCTTAAGGAGCATAACCGGACGGCGTCCATTATCACTACGCCCTGGGAGAAGCTTTCGGGAGGTCAGATCCTGGAGGCCATGGAACAGAGGAACACGCTGGAGCAGGAGCTTAAGGAGCTGGAGGCGGAGGCTCACGTACATCACCGCCATGATGAGGGATGCGGCTGCCATCACCATGAGGAAGGGCATGAGCATCATCACGACGGGGAATGCGGTTGCCGCCATGAGGAAGGGCACGGATATCACCATCATCATGACGGGGAATGCGGTTGCCATCACCATGAGGAAGGGCATGAGCATCATCACGACGGGGAATGCGGCTGCCGCCATGAGGAAGGGCACGGACATCACCATCATCATGACGGGGAATGCGGCTGCCATCACCATGAGGAAGGCCATGGGCATCATCATGCGGACGAGATTTTTACAAGCTGGGGCCTGGAGACCACCCGCAAATTTACGGCCGGAGAACTGGAGGAGGCGCTTGCCGCTCTTTCGGACAGTGAAACTTACGGTATGGTCCTTCGGGCCAAGGGAATCGTGGAGGGGGCGGACGGAGGCTTCCTGCATTTTGATTTTGTGCCGGAGGAGAGGAACGTCCGCGCCGGCTCATCCATCGTCATGGGCCGCCTGTGCGTGATCGGTTCCCATATCAAGGAGGAAGCCCTTAAAAGGCTCTTTGCCTGAGCCTCCGCCCGGAGTGCTGGTCAGTAAATGGCCAGGCGTTTGTGAAAGACAAAAATTCATTGAATATTCTGGCAATATTTCCGGGAAAAGCCCTCTGCGCCGTGGAGGCAGGACCAGAGAAGGCAGGAGGGATTCTTTCCCGAGTGACTTCTGCGGTTCTGGGCCTGCCAGAACGTCTGGCGCAGCAGGCTTTGGACGGACATACTGCCAGAATATTCTGACCATTTTCTGTTTTGCAAATGCCTGTGAATAAATGGTTTGAAGGAGGAGACAGATGGAAGATTTTCCGGTTTACCTGTTTACGGGATTTCTGGAGTCGGGAAAGACCAGGTTCATTAAGGAGACTCTGGAGGATCCCCGGTTTAACGGCGGGGAGCGGACGCTCCTTCTTCTCTGTGAAGAGGGGGAGACGGAGTATG
>CATJIW010000159.1 GCA_949740745.1 uncultured Lachnospiraceae bacterium
CGGTAACGGCGCCTGCCGGGCTGGATTAGAGCCGCTCTGAGCCGGTCTTCGATCTGCGTTCCCTGCAAAGGGCTTCCACCAATCCCCTTCTCTCTGTCCATTTCCCGCAGCCTACTGGTCTCGTCATCGCATTGTCCCGCCGCCAATACCCTCCGGGCCGGCAGCGTTTTATTCTTGTATAAGTATATACACGGCTTTTCCATTTGTCAACAGGGTTTTTCAAACTCCCGCTCCAATATCTCCGCCGCACACCTGACCAGCTCCCTGCAGGGACGTTTTTTGTAGTATTCGGCCGTCCGTTCGGAGGGCGCCGCCCCCTCCCTCTGTTTTTCCCGGGCGGAAAGGGCAAGAAGCTCGCCGCAGACGATGCTTCCGTGTTTCTCCCGGAATGCCTCCGCCAGCTTCCGCATCTGCCCGTAATTTTCCGTTTTTTTCTGCCTGTCCTTCGGATCCGTATTTCCCGTCTCCAGGCCGCAGACCAGAGCCATGCCGGACACGGCCCCGCAGACCTGCCTCATGCGGCCCATTCCGCCGCCAAAGGTACAGGACAGCCGGAGTGCCGTCTCCCGGTCCAGCCCGTAACGGTCCGCAAAGGCCAAAAACACCGACTGGCTGCAATTATAGCCTTCCAGAAAGTAGTCCGCCGCCTGCTCGGCACGGGACTTGCCTCCTGCAGGCAGTCCTTCTTCTGCCCCCGCCCCTCTCTCTTCCCTTTCGCCTTCTTTTTTCCCATTCTTTTTTTCTTCTCGTCCCTCTTCCATATCCTGGAACCCCTCCCCTCTGTCCTAAAAAATAAAGTTATTGTGAACATCTGGCAATATGTCCGTTCAAAGCCTGCTGCGCCAGGCGTTCCGGCAAGCCCAGAACCGCAGAAGCCACTCGGGAAAGAGTCCCTCCTGTCTTCTCTGGTCTTGCCTCCACGGCGCAAAGGGCTTTTCCCGGAAATATTGCCAGATTGTTCGAGGAGGCTGACGCCAGAAACTCCGAACATGCAGGCGGGCCCATAGCCGGCTGGTTTCCTCTCTCAGGGGCTCATTGGAATGCCTGGCGCTGCAGACTTTGGAGGGACGCTGACGACGCAAACCCCAATAATTCTGGCGGCTGCTTCCCGGAAAAGTCCTCTGCGCCTTGGAAATGAGACCCTGGAAAACAGGCGGGCCC
>CATJIW010000160.1 GCA_949740745.1 uncultured Lachnospiraceae bacterium
CGCCATCGGCGCCGCCATGAATCCCAAAGAAGAGGTTTTCATGCCTCTGGAAGCGCTCTGCGGAAAGCTGAAAAACGGCGTCCCCATGGAATTCGAAGTCAAGCGCCTGGAACCCCTTTTCAAAGATCAGGCGGAATATGACGAATTCCTGGAACGGCACGGCCGCCACAGCGTGGCCACAGCAGAGCTGGATACATACGAAGGGGACTGCTTTTTGGGAATCGACGCAGGCTCCACCACCACCAAGGTGGCCCTGGTAGGCGAGGACGGCTCCCTGCTCTACTCCTTCTACTCCAACAACAGCGGAAGCCCTTTAAAGACGACCATCCGGGCCATGAAGGAGATAAACGACCTCCTTCCTCCCAGCGCCGCCATCCGGTATTCCTGCTCCACCGGCTACGGGGAAGCCCTGATCAAGGCGGCACTGATGCTGGACGAAGGCGAAGTAGAGACCGTGTCCCACTATTATGCCGCCTCCTTCTTTGACCCGGAGGTGGACTGTATTCTGGATATCGGCGGACAGGACATGAAATGCATCAAAATCAAGAACCAGACGGTGGACAGCGTCCAGCTCAACGAAGCCTGCTCCTCCGGCTGCGGTTCTTTTATCGAGACCTTTGCAAAATCCCTGAACTACAGCGTCCAGGATTTTGCCGGAGAGGCTTTGTTTGCCAAAAATCCCATCGACCTTGGGACCCGCTGTACGGTGTTCATGAATTCCAACGTGAAGCAGGCCCAGAAGGAAGGGGCCGAGGTGTCCGATATTTCGGCCGGGCTGGCCTATTCCGTCATCAAGAACGCCCTCTTTAAAGTGATCAAGATCACCAGCGCCTCCGACCTTGGGAAACGGGTGGTGGTGCAGGGCGGCACCTTCTACAACGACGCCGTTCTCCGAAGCTTCGAGCGGATCGCCGGCTGTGAGGCCGTCCGGCCGGATATCGCCGGAATCATGGGTGCCTTCGGTGCCGCCCTGGTGGCCAGAGAGCGGTATTCCCCGGAAAAGGCCACGTCCATGCTTCCCATGGAAAAAATCCTCTCGCTGAGCTTCGACACGAGGATGGCCCGCTGCAAGGGCTGTACCAACAGCTGCCTTCTCACCATCAACCGTTTTTCCGGCGGCCGCCAGTTTATCTCCGGCAACCGCTGTGAACGGGGACTTGGCAAGGAAAAGAACAAAGAGAACATCCCCAACCTTTTCGAATATAAATACAGGCGGGTTTTCTCTTACGAGCCCCTCCCCCAGCACGAGGCCATCCGGGGGACGGTGGGAATTCCCCGCGTACTCAACCTTTATGAAAATTTCCCCTTCTGGGCGAAATTTTTCGAGACCCTCAAGGTGCGGGTAATCTTATCCCCGCCCTCCTCCAAGAAAATATACGAGCTTGGCATCGAATCCATTCCCAGTGAGTCGGAATGCTATCCGGCCAAGCTGGTTCACGGCCATGTGAGCTGGCTCCTCAGACAGGATGTGGACTTTATTTTCTACCCCTGCATTCCCTATGAGCGGAAAGAAACGCCGGACGCCCAGAACCATTACAACTGCCCCATCGTTACCTCCTATGCAGAAAATATCAAAAACAACGTGGAGGAGCTACAGGACAGCGGCATCCCCTTCCTGAACCCGTTTTTATCCTTCGCCGACGAGGGAACCCTGACAAAGGCCCTGACCGCCTGCATGACAGAGCAGTTCGGTGAAAAATGGAAGCTTTCGGCCACGGAGGTGGAGGCCGCCGCAAAGGCTGCCTGGACGGCGCTTGAAGACTTCCGGAAGGATATGGAGCAAAAAGGAGAGGAAACCCTCCGTTATCTGGAAAAAACCGGACGGCGGGGCATCGTCCTGGCCGGACGGCCCTACCATGTGGATCCGGAGATCAACCACGGCATCCCGGAGCTGATCACCTCCTACGGCATCGCCGTATTGACCGAAGATTCCGTCTCCCATCTGGGCCAGGTGGAACGGCCTCTGATCGTTATGGATCAGTGGATGTACCACTCCAGGCTTTACCGGGCCGCCAATTTTGTCAAAACAAAGGAAAATCTGGATCTGATCCAGCTGAATTCCTTCGGCTGCGGCCTGGACGCCGTAACCACCGACCAGGTGAACGACATTCTGACCAGATCCGGAAAAATCTACACGGTATTAAAGATTGACGAGGTGAGCAATCTGGGCGCCGCCAGGATCCGGGTCCGTTCCCTGATCTCGGCTCTCAGAGTCCGGGAAGGAAAGCACATCGAACGGAAAATCGTGCCTTCCGCCTACAGCCGGGTAGAATTTACCAAAGAGATGCGCAAGGATTACACCATCCTGTGCCCTCAGATGAGCCCCATCCACTTCAATATCCTGGGGCCCGCCCTCTCTTCCTGCGGCTATCACGTGGAGGTTCTGCAAAACCACACCAGAGCCGCCGTGGATGTGGGATTAAAATACGTAAATAACGATGCCTGCTATCCTTCCCTGATCGTGGTGGGACAGATCATGGAGGCGCTCCTGTCCGGCAAATACGACCTGAACAAGACGGCCGTCTTCATGAGCCAGACCGGCGGGGGATGCCGGGCGTCCAACTATATCGGCTTTATCCGCCGTGCCCTGGAGCGGGCGGGAATGCCGCAGATCCCCGTGATCTCCCTGAGCGCCCAGGGCCTGGAATCCAACTCCGGCTTCTCCTTCACCCTGCCCCTTTTGATGAAATCCATGCAGGCCGTTATCTACGGGGACGTGTTCATGCGGGTGCTTTATCGGATGCGGCCTTACGAACAGGTTCCCGGCTCCCCAGACGAGCTTCACAAAAAATGGGAAGCCCGCTGCATCCGTGACCTGACCACACACCGGCCCTCCATGGGGCGGTTTAAGAAAAATATCCGTGCCGTCATCCGGGATTTTGATGCGCTCCCCATCCACGAGGGCCTGAAAAAGCCCAAGGTAGGCATTGTGGGAGAGATTCTGGTGAAATTTTCTCCCCTGGCAAACAACAACCTGGTGGAACTTCTGGAGGCGGAAGGGGCCGAAGCCGTCATGCCGGACCTGACGGACTTCCTTCTGTACTGCTTCTACAATACCAATTTCAAGGCAGAGCATCTGGGCTTCAAAAAGTCCACGGCCCGCTTGTGCAACATGGGCATCTCCCTTCTGGAATGGCTCCGGAAAACGGCCAGGGAGGAGCTGAACGCCAGCCGCCATTTCCTGCCCCAGGCAAAAATCGAAAACCTGGCAGAGCTTGCCTCCCCCTTCGTCTCCCTGGGCAACCAGACCGGCGAGGGATGGTTTTTAACCGGAGAAATGCTGGAGTTAATCCACACGGGGACCAATAACATTGTCTGCACCCAGCCCTTCGGCTGCCTGCCCAACCACGTGGTCGGAAAAGGCGTCATCAAGGAGCTTCGCAGACAATATCCCGACTCCAATATCATCGCCGTGGATTACGATCCCGGCGCCAGTGAGGTCAACCAGCTAAACCGGATCAAGCTGATGCTGGCCACCGCCCAAAAGAACCTGAAACAGACATAAAAAGAAGCCTGAAGCGGCTTTAGGTACAATCTCCCTTTTGCTGCAGCAGGGCCGGCACAGGGAACACACGCTTACCTCATATGAAAAAGGACATCCGAACAGCAAAATTCAGATGTCCTTTTTCATGCGCAGGCCCCGCATTCCTGAAATATCCAGATGCTTTGGCTGTGCGGCAGCCTTCCACGCTAAATCCGGATTCCGGCAGGCGGGCCGAATCTTTTTTTCCGGATAATCAGATAGCAGGCCAGATTCATGAGAAGCACCAGGGTCCAGGAAATCGGATAAGAAACATAGAGCATAAACCGGCTGTGCTCCCATCGAAATACGGTAAAGATCCACACCACCCGGAACAGGCAGGCTCCCGTCAAAGACGTAAGCATCGGGGTGATGGAACACCCCATGCCCCGAAGGCTTCCTGCCAGCACATCCATAATCCCGCACAGGGCATAGGGCGCGGAAATGAGCGCCAGCCTTGACATGCCGTAGGCAATCACCTGGGGATCGGAGGAATAGATCTGAAGAAGCAGGCTTCCCAAAAGCCAGGCCCCCACCCCCAGCACCGTCCCCAGAACGGCTACGATCAAGATGCAGTTCGCCAGCACCCGGTCCACCCGCTTATACTGGCGGGCGCCCATGTTCTGGCTGGTAAAGCTTAAAGACGTCTGATAAATGGCATTGAGGGCAACATAAACAAAGCCCTCAATGTTGCTGGCCGCCGTATTCCCCGCCATAACCAGCGATCCGAAGGAATTGACCGACGACTGGATCAGCACGTTGGAGATATTGAACATCATGCCCTGGAAGCCAGCCGGAAGCCCGATCTTTAACATGGCAGTCAGCTTGTCCTTGTGGATATGAAGCTTTCGAAGCTCCAGCCGGTAGGCTCCCTCGCTTTTGCACAGGCACCGCAGCACCAGGGCCGCAGAGATCACCTGGGAAATCACCGTGGCTATGGCAACGCCTTCCACTCCCATATGGAAAACCACCACGAACAGAAGGTTGAACAGCACGTTGACCACGCCCGCCGCCGATAAAAAGTACAGGGGCCGCTTCGTGTCCCCCACGGCCCGCAGAATGGCCGCTCCAAAATTATATGCCATAAAGGCAGGCATTCCGATAAAATACAGCCGCATATATAAAACAGACTGGGGCAGCACGTCCCTGGGCGTTCCCATCAGCTCCAAAACCGGACGAGCCACAAAAATTCCCGCAAAGATCATAAAGCAGCCGCCGATCAGCGCCGTCAAAACGGCCGTGTGGACCGTCTGGAACATCTCCTTCTCGCTTCCGGAACCATAATAGCGGGCCGCCATCACGTTGGCCCCCACGGAGACTCCGATAAAAAGATTGACCAGAAGGTTAATCAGGGAGCTGGTGGATCCCACTGCCGCCAGGGCGCCGCTTCCCGTAAACCGTCCCACCACGATAATGTCCGCCGCATTGAACAGCAGCTGCAGCACTCCCGATAAAATAAGCGGCACCGCAAACCGTAAAATCTTTGCAAACAACGGACCGCTGCACATGTCAATCTCATAAGATCCTTTCATCACTCATTCCCCTTGCGTCTGTAAACTGCTTTTGCAATATGGTATCTGCCATCTGCCCCTGTAGGATAAATCCCCGAAAATCCGCATCCTCTCTATTATAGCAAGCTTTTTCCGGAATGCAATCCCAAAACTGCACAAGGAAAAAAGAAGCAGCCCCTCCGTTCCATGCAAAGACAACAAATGCGTCCTGCATAAAACAGAGAGGCTGTTTTTCATCCGTCACGGTGAAAAATTCGAACTGTTCTTCGTGCCGGGGAAAATATATTCGTATGCGTCATGAGTCAGACAGATTTCCGAAATGGCCCTCCGGTTGGCCGCCACCTTCCGCATGGCCGCCACATATTCCTCCTGCTGCTCCGCCGTCATGGTCACTCCCGCCGCCGGCGTAAAGGTTTCGTCATATCGATTATAATACCCGGCGTCGCTGAGCCAGCAGCCGGAGTTAAAGGCCGCCAGTCCCGCCGAATCCGACAGGATATCCGTGCCGGAGAGCATTCTGGAATCGTATTCCAGGCCCAGAAGGTTGGAAATCGTGGGAAGAATGTCCACCTGGCAGCAGACCTTGTCAACCTGCACCGGCTCCTTCATGCTGCCGCTCCACATAATCAGCGTATTCTTATACAGATTGTAATCCGTGATCATGGACTCGTTGAGGTTCTTTGCCAGATTTTCAGTGTCGCCGGAAACAAAACTCTTCCCTGCAAGCTCCTCCATGTTGGCGACATTGAAATAAGGAATGTGGTCAGGCGCCAGTACGACCAGCGTCTTATCGGCGATCCCCGCCTGCTCCAGCCTCTGAAGCAGATACTCCATAGACTTGTCAAGCTCAATGCAGGTGGCCAGATATCCCTGGGTCAGCTCCGAATACCCGGTCCCGCTGACTGCGCCCCGGTTCTTTTTTGCCATGGCGTTCCCATCAAATCCATACTGCATATGGCCGCTGATGGTCAGATAATAGACATTGAAAGGCTTTTCGCTGCTGATATACTGGTCAATGGTCTGTTCTATCGTATAAAGATCCGACTGGGGCCACAGTGCCTTGGCGCCGTCCTCATCCATCTCCAGCGGAAATCCGCTTTCCTCCTGACACCACTTATACCCCATGTTCGTATGGCACGCCTGCCGCTTATACATGTCCCCGTTAGCATGATAGCCTGCCGAGACATACCCCAGCCGGTTCAGCTGCTGGGCCAAGTTAAAATACCAGTTGGTCCCTTCTGCCCCGCTGTCCTTGGTAATGATGGGGTTCCCGTTTTTAGGATAAAGCCCCAGCATGTTCTGGCACTCCCCTCCGGCCGTGCTGGTGTAATGAAGAGCCGTATAAAAATTATTAAATACAAAGCCCTCGTGGGACAGCTTCCAGAGGGTGGGCGTCAATTCCTCACTGATCCCGTAGCCGGTCAGTCCCTCCGCCGTAATAAAGATCACATTGTAGTCCTTGAAAGCCCCGGTATATT
Source organism: uncultured Lachnospiraceae bacterium (assembly GCA_949740745.1). Taxonomy (GTDB): domain Bacteria; phylum Bacillota; class Clostridia; order Lachnospirales; family Lachnospiraceae; genus Lientehia. The sequence continues at coordinate 6,510 of CATJIW010000160.1, forward strand.
TGTTTTTGTTGGTAGGCGTCTGGCTGTTGAAATACTTGCAGAGCCATGCCAGGTCTTCATTGGGCGCATTTGCTGCCAGCGTTTCCAGATCCACATTCATCACATTGGGCGAGGTATCCGTGTTGGTAAACAGTCCCGCCGTGTTTTCCGGAAGCTCCGCATTCACATTGGCGCCGCTCTCACCCGGCTCTCCCGCCCCCGTCTCCGGAACGCTCTCCGCCGTATAGACCGGATCCGGAGTGACAAAGTCATCGTCCCTCTTCACTTTGATGCCAAATAAGCTGTGCTTCAGATCCAGCCGCAGCATGGTGCTCACTCCGAGCTGCTGCACCTGATCATCCACATTGGTGTCGGTCCGGTATAACATCCCCGGCGTATAATCTCCCCTCCAGGGCAGACGGATCACCAAAAGCCCCAAAAGATGGGTCACCAGGACCGCTCCCGCAACTACGCCGGAAAGGCCGATCCATTTCCGTCTGAAATTATAAAATTTCCGCCCGAAAGCAAAGATGAAAATAACCGGCAGAAGCATCAGAAAAAGCCCGAGCAGATTGTGCAGGATCCCGTCGATGATGGCGTCCATGTAATCCGTCAGCTTATTCTCCGCCGCCGTCTCAGCAATACTGAACAGCTGATAATAAGTGGCCAAAATCTTCTTGGTCATCATCTCGATCATATAAACCAGGCTGATCAGGCACGTCAGGACGCAGGTAATGATCCGATTGGCTTTTTTGCTAAAATTAATGGCAAAAAGTGCAAAGAAAAATCCCATGGATACGGAAAAAAACAGCCAAACCGGAAAATATCGGATTCCCTCGCCCATATAAATATGGAACGCCAACTCCAGATAAAAGAACATGATCGGAAAATAGAGAATCGGTCCCAGGGCAGAAAGCAGCCCCAAAACGCCGCCCCGTTTCTGAGTCGGTCTCCGGTTCGGCCTTCGCCTTCCGGACCGCTCCTCGGTCTCGAATTCACTCCAGGGCATAATCTCCTCGTCCTGCCCCCCGTAAAAATCCTCCTGGCCGGAAGAACGCTCTGCACCTCCGTATCCGCTTCTTCTTCTGAGTGCGTCCTCCGGTTCTCTGTATCCCCCCGTTCCCGGCCTGCGCCGGCCAAGCCTTGCATCTGACATAATCTATAGAACTCCTATCTTACTAAGTACTGACTGAACTACGCCGCCGCCGGCCCCTTCACCAGAAAATACACCAGCACCAGGACTCCCAGTACGATCCGGTAAACGCCGAATGCGGTAAAATCTTTTTTCCTGATATACCCTAACAGGAATTTGATCGCAACCACAGAAACCAGGAAAGCAGAAATCATGCCGGTAAAAAGCACCGCCGCTTCCGTTCCCGTATAATCAAAGCCAAACTTAATCAGCTTTAAAAAGCTTGCCCCAAACATGACCGGAATGGACATGAAAAAGGAAAACTCCGCCGCTATGGGCCTGGAGATCCCGATGAGCATGGCTCCAAGGATCGTGGCCCCGGAACGGGAAGTCCCGGGAACCAGGGAAAGTACCTGAAACATGCCCACGATCAGCGCATCCCCGTAAGTGAGCTGGGAAAACCGCTCCACGCTGAAATACCGGCGCTTATTCCGCCACTCCAGAAGAATGAACAGAATACCGTAAATGATCAGTGTCGCCGCCACCACATAGCTGTTATAAAAATGCTCGTCAAACCAGTCATTAAATAATACGCCCAGGATTCCGGCAGGAATACAGCCGACGATCACCTTTCCCCAAAGCTTCCAGGTCTGCCTTTTCTGACGGGCATTCTTTTTGGAAGAAAAAGGATTCAGCTTCTTAAAAAAGAGCAGACAGACCGCCAAAATTGCGCCAAGCTGGATGACCACCCGGAACATTTCCATAAATTCCGGCGTCACGCTCAAAGGAAGCAGATCCTCCAATAGGATCATATGACCCGTACTGCTGATGGGAAGCCATTCAGTGATCCCCTCCACAATGCCGAAAACCAGAACCTTGATAAACTCTAATATGCTCATACTCCCTCCCCGATGTTCTCGATCTGCCAGTCGACGGGCTCTGCGCCGTGCACCTTCAGGAATTCATTGGCTTTGCTGAAGGGACGGCTCCCGAAAAATCCCCGGTATGCAGAAAGAGGACTGGGATGGGGCGCCTCCAGAATCAGATGATTGGGATTACGGAGCATCGCCTTTTTGCTCTGGGCCGGCCTCCCCCATAAAATAAACACAATAGGCTGATCCAGTTCATTGAGCGCCTTTATGGCCGCATCCGTAAATTCTTCCCAGCCAATGCCCCGATGGGAATTGGCCGCATGAGCCCTGACCGTCAATACCGTGTTCAGAAGCAGGACCCCCTGCTTCGCCCACTTGGTCAGATATCCGTTATCGGGAATATAACACCCCAAATCGTCGTGGAGCTCCTGATAAATATTCACCAGGGACGGCGGAATCTCCACCCCCGGCTTCACGGAAAAGCACAGCCCGTGAGCCTGCCCCACATTGTGATAAGGATCCTGTCCAAGAATCACCACCTTCACCTGATGAAAGGGCGTCAGCTCAAAGGCCGAAAAAATATCCTTCGACTCCGGAAATATCTGTCTAGTATTATATTCCTCTTTTATCGTCTTATATAACCTGGCATAATAGGGTTTTTTAAATTCTGCCGAAAGCGGCTCCAGCCAGTCGTTCGAAATAGCCCCCATTCTCTCACCTTTCGTCCTTTTC
>CATJIW010000161.1 GCA_949740745.1 uncultured Lachnospiraceae bacterium
CCGGAAAGAGGATCCCGGATAGCTCCGCCCAGGCAGGTGGCCGCGCCGCCGAAGGGCTCGATCTCCGTGGGATGGTTGTGGGTCTCGTTCTTAAAGTTCACCAGCCATTCCTCGGTCACTCCGTCAATCTCCACCGGAACCACGATGCTGCAGGCATTGATTTCGTCGGATTCCTCCTGATCCTGAAGCTTTCCCTCCTTTTTCAGCTTCCGCATGGCCATAAGCGCCAGATCCATCAGGCAGACAAATTTATCCTCCCGCCCGGCAAAAACCTCGGCCCGGTCGGCCATATACCTTTCATAGGCCGCTTCCATGGGCTTTTTGTAGTCTCCCTCGCCGAAGACTACGTTCTTAAGCTCCGTCTGGAAGGTGGTATGGCGGCAATGATCCGACCAGTAGGTGTCAAGCACCCGGATTTCCGTCATGGACGGCTCCCTGTGCTCTTCGTTCTTAAAATAATTCTGAATATGGAGGAAATCCTTGAAGGTCATGGCCAGATTCAGGGAGTCGTAAAGCTCCTTCAACGGCGCTTCCTCCATATAAGAAAAGCCCTCCAGAATCTTCACGTCGGCCGGCTCGTCAAATTTCGTGATCAGCGTCTCCGGAATCTCCTCCGCAGCCTCCCTGCTGTCCACGGGATTGATGCAGTGCTCCCTGACCGCCTTTTTTTCCGCCTCCGTAAGCGTCCCCGTGAGCACGTAGGTGGTGGCGCTGCGGATCACCGGCTCCTCCTTTTCATTCAGAAGCCTTACACACTGCTCCGCAGAATCGGCCCGCTGGTCAAACTGGCCCGGCAGGGATTCCACGGAAAACACCACATCCTCCGGCTTCCTTTCAAACTCTCCCTCGTAAAGGATATCCACCGGCGGTTCGGAAAAAATCGTCCCCTTCGACTTTTCGTAAGTCTCGTCGGACAGGTTTTCCACGTCGTAGCGGATCAGGACCCGCACGTCCTGCACCGTCCCGATTCCCAGGTAGCTGCCGATCTCTTCCTTAAGCTCCCCCGCCTGAATGGCAAAGGGCTTTTTCTTCTCCACATAAATGCGTCTTACACTCATAGGTATCCTCCATGCCTTCCTGTGCCGATGCAGAAGCCCCGTTCTCTGCGGCTTTTCTGCATATGATAGTATATAAAGATAAGTAACCTCATACTGCTTCTTTCATAATCATATTTCATTTTCCATGGAAAGTCAATTTCTCCTTACGTTTCCGTATGGAAGAAACCTGATTTCGGCAAAATCCTCCTGTTAGTTCATGGACTTTGCCGTTTCCCCATGCTACAATGGCTTCATTCCCGCCGGAAAGGAGGCAGACAATATGAGCGACAACGAATTATTATTGGCAATTTCCAGCATGATGGATACCAAGCTGAAAGCGGAATTGCAACCACTGAAGAACGATCTGCAGGATGTGAAAACGGAGCTTCGGATCGTAAAGGACGACGTGCAGGACCTGAAAGTAAGAGTACAAAGGCTCGAAGACAGAGTACAAAAGCTGGAAGACAGTGTGCAAAGGCTCGATGGCAGAGTACAAAAGCTGGAAGACAGTATGCAAAGGCTCGACGGCAGAGTACAAAAGCTGGAAGGCAAGGTGCAAAAGCTGGAAGACAGTATGCTGGAAATGAAGACGGATCTGCAGAATACGAAGGAAAAAGTACAGAAGATAAGCCTGTTTCAGGAAAATGTCCTGCTGCCGCGTCTTAATACGATCGAAAGCTGTTACACCACTACATACCATCGTTACAAAGCCTATGCCGATCGGATCGAAACTGCCCTTCTTGACATCGAACTGTTAAAGACCGTGGTAAGCGAACATTCCGAACAGCTCCGGAAGCTGGCATAGGCCGGACGGAGGCACAAAACATACAGATTTTCCGTCGGTATAATCCCCCGCAGATACAGGCATCTGCGGGGGATTGAGAATTTAACAAAAAACAGAATGGGACAATTATCTGCCGGACATATCACACTCTTCCAGCTGATAAAGCTCCCAAAACAATCACGAAACTATCTTGCCATCACTTCCGTCAGAACTGCCTCCACCAAAAAACGCCGATCCTCCTGATCCTTCACACAGGTGGATAAAGTGATAAGCCGGTCCTCTGGCGTAACCTCCATTTCTCTGCGGAACCGGCTCTCTGCCTCAATCTCCTGAAAAGAATCCAAAAATACCCGGCACTGTTCCTCCTTTGTAAAATCAAAGGATGCCATAAGATGCCTGTCATCATAATTCACCCAGCCGAACACCCGGTAAACCAACACCTTCTCCGGAGTCACTATATAAATAAATTCATGGGCATTAAAGAATTCCTCATCCACCAGCTTATCGAGTTCTCCGAACATGGTGCCGTTTTTCATATTGTGTCCATAAATAACCGTATTAAAATCCGTAAAATCCGGAGAATTGCAGGGCTCCATATAGATCGAACCTGGCAGGCCTTTCTCCCCTCCGACAGTGGTATCCAGGTAGTATCCGTCATAGGGATCGTCAGAAGCTCCGTTTCGAAGCACCGGACAGTTCACAAGAGTTTCCGGCATGCAGATCCAGGCACAGATATCCGGATTAATCTCCCACTGTTCCTCAAAATCGATCTCGGGAACCCCTTCATAGGTCCTTTGCGCCTCTGCCCTCTTTGTTTCCCCGGACGTTTCTACAGGTTCCCCTTTCTCATCCGCCGACAATGTTCTGACCTCCGCGACTGGCTCTATACCTGTCTGTTTCGGTTGTTCCGGCCGGAACACTGCCGCAGCAAAAAAACCGATCCCTCCTGCCGCAGCAAGAAACAAGGACGCCAGCATAACGCTCCGCCCCTGTTTTGATCGGATAACAGTCGTTTTTAATTTTAAAATGTTCTTAAACCAACAGGCTGTTTTTTTATCTTGTTGTTCCATCTCCTATGACCGCCACCTCCTGCCTGAATGTCTTATTGAAGAGAATCCAGAATCTCCTGATATTCTTTTGGAAGCGTAAGCTCCGGTTTATCCCTGATCTTCCAGGCAAGCGCATCCAGTTCATCCGTTCTGTTCAGTGCCTCCGTCAGCATATCCGGAATCTCCAGGATCTGCTCCCTGCAGACTGCTGCGCTTCTTGCATCCCCGCCCGCCAGATACATCTGAAATCCAACATACAGCATTTGAAAATAATCCAGATATTCTTCCAGCTCATATCTGGCCAGTGAAACAGCCTTCCGTTTATAAGCAATAACAGATTCAAAATCTCCCCTCGCATAAGCCGCCCTTGCTTTTGCACTGCAGGCAAGAGAAACCGACGAATTCCACGAAAGGATCTCATCTGCGATCTTTTCCATTTCCGTCACATCCTCCGTCTGCGTCAGAAGGGAGATCCAGGCTCCCGTACAGCCGGAATAAACTCTGACCGCCTCCTCAGACCATCCTGACCGATAAAGATAAGAAGACGTTCCCAGCCACAGACAAATTCCCAGGATCAGCCCGCCTCCGATCCGGATAAAAATTCTGTTCATATACAACCGCCCGGAGCCCCCGCCCGTTTCCATGACAAGCAGAAGTATAAACCAGATACAGACAAACTGCAAATCAAAATCAAACATACAGTGAGCGGCTATAACGGCAATCAGAAGCCGGCCGGACCAGCCCTTCTGCCCGACAAAGCTTCTGATTATAACGGCCGCAGCCGTTACCGCCGGGATCCAGCCTACGTCCAGAAATAACTGCAAAAGCTCATTGTGAACATTTAGCACAGAATAGACTCCCGTCTGAAAAGAGCCCTGCATATAAAAATATCCCATATATCCCAGCCCAAACGGCGTTTTTCCAATCACCGGAAGAGCATCCTTAAAATACAGAAGGCGTCCCAAAAAGGTACTGGAGCCAAAGGATGCCGTCAGATACCGCCCCATGGCCGGAATCTTCCCGGAAAATGCCGCATAAAATGCAGTCGCCCCCACAAGGACCGCCAGCCCCAGACACAGGATCCAGCGCATCTTCCCTTTTAACACAAAACAGAAAGCAAGAGCTACGGCACCAAACAAAAAAAATACGGTCCGGCTGCCCGATAACAGGATCCCGGCCGCCAGCACTGCCAGATTCAGGCATCGAAAACGGTTCCACTTCTCCTTTCCGGCCAACAGGATAATCCCCGCCAAAAGAAAAAGTGCAAAAGTATTAGGATATTGAAAAAAACCGGATAACCTGTCCCCCACATAAAAACGGTCCCATAAAACCGGAAATAAATTCCTTAATCCGAAAGAGAGAACGGTCATGATCCCCCCGGATATCGGAACCGTATCCAGAAGTCTTGCCCATTCTTTCTCTTCCGTCTGCATGAACGACAGCGTAAAAAGCGGCAATGGCAGAAACTTGCAGACTCCGAACAGTGCCATTCCCCGGTCCACTGCCCAGAAACAGCTCATCCCATAGAAAAAGACCAGGACTGCCGACAGCAGAAGGACCGGGCTTTGACAGACCTTTAATCCGCCCCTTTTCCGGCGGCAGTACAAAAGGTATCCTGTCAGAAATATGGAAAACAGGCAGGAGGTCCATTCAAAAAATCCTCCGCACAGAAAAGGAGACAGAAGCATAAACCATTGCAGCGGGCGGGCTGTCAGACGGATCTCTTTTTCCATTTCCAAAATACTGCGCCTCCCACACAGGTACAGGCTAAGACAAAGGGCCATACCGTCCCTTCCGCCCGTTCACCGGTCTGAGGGGATCTCCGAATACCGTTCTGATCCGTAGTTTTCGGAGGCTCCGGCTTTACAGGTTCCGTGGGCGCCGGCTGTCGGTCCGTCACCGTCAAAACCGTATCCACAGAGCCATAAGTGTAGTTCAAAGTCACCGTATGGTCTCCCACCGCAAGACTGTCCAGAAACGCAGCCATTATCGTCAGCACCGTAGAGCCCTTTTCCGCCCTGTAATAAGAAGGATCCAGAATTTTTCCGTCTATTGCCACATTAACAAAATTTTCAAATTCCCCGGAGCATTCGATCACCGCATCCTCTCCGCTTCCGATGGCATGTACCATACCCGCCACCCCCGGATCCGCATCGGCAGAAATAATCTGCAGACGATTCACCCAGTTCAGCTTTCCGCCATAGTCCACCATGTTCTCTTCCGTCCAGGACACATCCTTTACATAATATACATCTGCGGTAACGCCGAAAAACGGCCCTATCGGACTTAATCCGCTGCCCCGCTCCGAACTCAGCTGCGGCGCCCCGCCCTTAAAATAAACGGAAGAAAGGGAAACGCAGCCCTGAAAAGCACCGCCTTCGATCTTTGTTACAGAGGCCGGTATCTCCACCTTCGGCAGGCTTCGGCAGCCGGCAAAGGCATCATACTCGATCAGCATCACATTGCCCGGAAGCGTAATACCGGTCAGGCCGGTGCAGTCCGCAAACGCATAAGAGCCGATGCTGGTCACACTGTCGGGAAGCTTTACCTCCGGCAGGCTGGAACAGCCGTCGAAGGCTCCGTATTCAATCTTCGTCACACTGTCTGGAATGGAAACACTTGTTATAAGACCGCAGTCCGCCAACGCCCTGTTTCCGATACCGGTAATGCCGTCCTCGAACACGACTGATTTGACCTTTCCCCATATCCCGCTCCAATATTTTAACGTCCTCAGGTCACTATCTCTCACGTCCCCGGTTCCACTGATGGTCAGTGTACCGCTGCCCTCATCAAAGCTCCAGGTCCGCCCCTCTCCACAGGTCCCCTCGGTGGGAGTCCACACAGCCCCCTCCTGGGCAGCGCCTGTCGTGACCGCTCCCAGGCACAGCACTGACACCATAAGGAATGCCATAAGCAGTGCAGCCCCGCTTCTTTTTTCTTTCATTGCATACTTCTCCTTCCAGCTTAGATTCTCAAAGCTATGTCAATTCTATCCCGCCGGAAGAAGAGAAACAAGATGTTCATAAAAATGTTACCCAAATACGTGCCGCCCTGTCACATTTCACCGAAATATCCTAAAACCACATTTCACCGTTACCGGATCATTTTCCTCTTCCGAATCACAATTGCCCCGCCTCCGACACAAAGGATTCCTGATAGCAGAGGCAGCGCCGAACCCGTTTCCGCCTCACCGGTCTGAGGAGATCTCCTGTTACCGGTCTGCTGACCTGCTGTCCCTGTTTGACCGGAGCCGTCAGCAGGATCCGTCGGCCTCACTGTATTTCCAGGCGTTTCCGCATTTGTCTCTTTATCGATTATGGTCAGAACCGTATCCACAGAACCATAAGTATAATTAAGCGTCGCCTCGTGATCTCCCACTGCAAGCTGATCCAAAAAGACAGATAATACTGTCAGGATCGTGGATCCGCTTTCTACTTTATAATAAGATGGATCCACAATCTTCCCGTCAATGGCCAGACTGACGAAATCCTCTGCTACACCGGAACACTTGATGGCTGCGTCAGTTCCGCTGCCGATGACATAGACCTTATCTGTCACCTCTGCTCCCGCTTCCTCAGAAATAATATAGAGATGCCGCAGCCAGGTCAGTTTTCCGCCGTAGTCCTTCATGGTATCGACGTTCCAGGAAGGATCCTCCGGATAATATACAGTTGCGGTGACACCGGAAAAAGGTTCCACATCCGGTAACGCAGGCCCTTTTAACGGAAATACCTTCACACTGAATGCCGGAGTCTTCCCCATAAAATAGATTAATTTAAGTGAAGAACAGTTTTCAAAAGCTCCGCCATTGATCTGGGATACTTGAGATGGAATTACAATTTCTGCCAGACTACTGCAACCAGAAAATGTCTTTTGTTCTATTATATTTAGGTTATCCGGAATCGTAACTTTCGTTAAACTGCTGCAATCCTCAAATGCATTGCCGCCTATTTTATTTATGCTATCAGGTAGCACAATCTCTTTTAAATTGCTGCAGCCTGCAAAGACATCAACGCCCAAACTGGTTACACCGTTCGGAATCGTTACCTTTGTCAGACCGACGCAATCTACAAATGCCATATCGTCTACAGCAGTCACACTTTCAGGAATCACAATATCGGTCAAACTGCTGCAGCATCCAAATGTCCCACCGTCTATAATACCTATTCCATCAGGAAGCGATATCTCCCGCAGGCTTTTACAGTCGGAAAATACACTATGCCCCATGTCTGCCACGCTGTCCGGAAGTACCGCCTCCTTTAAATTAAGGCATTCCATAAATGCTCCATCCCCTATGCTTGCCAGACCTTCTGGAATTGTAATTTCCCTTAAGCCAATGCAATAAGCAAATGCATATGCTCCTATACTGGTTACTCCATCCCCTATTACAACCGATTTAACTTTATCATCTCCTTCTACACCAATAATATTATTATTTTCGTCCAATATAACATCAAAGCTGTCATCTGTCCAAGGGCCTCTAACGCTGTAATCTTCCATCTTCCCTGTCCCACTGATGGTCAATGTCCCGCTTGCCTCGTCAAAGGTCCAGGTCAGATTTTCCCCACAGGTTCCGCTCAGATCCGCCGCCGGCTGTATCGTTTCTTCCTGGACTGCCCCCCTCCCATCCTGCGTCTCTGTACTCTGTGCCTGTCCGACCTGCTCCCCGACCGCTTCTGCCGAAAGCGGGGTTATACATAATATTCCTGCGGCAAACAGCACCGCACATAATATCATACTGCCCTTTTTCTTCATTTTACTCTCCTTCCTCCCTTTACAAAGATGTCTTTTTTCTTCTCCAAATCAAGACCCCTGCGCCTCCGATACAAGCCATGACAGCAATCGTCGTAATGACAGACCAAAACTCTTCTGTCTGGAATTCCCCGGTCTGAGGAGATTTCCGTACTTCGTTCTGCTGTTTCTCTGCTCCTGCAGCACTGGTCTGTCCAGAATTATCCACAGGTTTTGTAGGATCTGCACGCTTCGTTATATTTCCTGGCTTTTCCGTATCCTCCTGTCTGTCAATTATAGTCAGAACCGTATCCACAGAGCCATAGGTATAATTAAGCGTCACCTCGTGATTTCCTACTGCAAGCTGATCTAAAAAAGCAGATAATATCGTCAGGGCCGTGGAACCACTCTCTACTTTATAATAAGAAGGGTCTACACTCTTCCCGTCAATAACCAGACTGACAAAGTCTTCTGCCGCGCCGGAGCATTTAATGCTTGCGTCGGTCCCGCTCCCGATGACGTAGATTTTATCCGTCACCTCTATCCCGGCTTCCTCGGCAATGATGTAGAGACGCCGCATCCAGGTCAGTTTACCACCGTAGTCTTTCATAGTGTCAGCATTCCAGGAAGGATCGTCAGTATAATATACATCCGCAGTGACCCAGGAAAATACTTCTTGGGGACTCAATATTCTGCTGTCACTTTTTCGCTCCGTGCTGATCTTTGGAGCTCCTCCCATAAAATGAATCTCCTGCAGAGAATTGCACTCCCGGAAGGCCCCGCCTTTGATTTGTACGACAGATGCCGGGATTTCCACCTTAGGCAGATTAGCGCATCCACGAAAAGCATCGTATTCTATCACTGTTATGCTGTTTGGAAATGTGACCTCCGCCAAACGATCACAGCCAGAAAACGTCTCTGCTGCTATACCAGACAATCCACCCGGAACGGAAAACTCCTTCAAATTCCTGCAGCCCATAAACGCCCGAGAACCAATCCAAGTCACATTATCGGAGAGAACAGCCTCTTCTAATTTACTGCAATCATCAAACGCCTGTACTCCTATACTTTTTATGGCAGGCGGAAGTTCAATCCATTTTAATCTGGTGCATCCCGAAAATGTCATGTCTTTTATCGCTGTCAGACCCGCCGGAAGAGCAACCTGCTCCAATCCTGTACAGTTACAAAATGCCCCGACTCCTATACTGGTCACACTGGAAGGGATATTCAGTTCCTTTAAAGTCCAGCAATTATAAAATGCAAACGCTCCTATCGTAGTTATATGTGACGGAAGTGTAATCTTCTCTATTCTGCCACAAAGATAAAATGCATCATCACCTATCCCTATCAGACTTTCCGGAAGTGTGACCGCCGTCAGATTTGTATCTGCATAAAACGCCTCATTACCTATGTAGGTTACACCCTCCTCCACTACTACCTCCTTCATCTCTTCCCCAATCCCGTAGCCGATCCAAGAAGGAGCATTTAAACTATTGTAATCATAATCCTCCATCGGCCCCGTCCCACTGATCGTCAGCGTCTTACTTCCCGAATCATATGCCCAAGTCACATTCTCCCCGCATGTCCCGCTTAAGTCCGCCTTCGGCTGCACAATTTCCTCCTGCATCGCCGTCTCCGGAACCGTCTCTTCCGCCGACGCAGGAAGTCTGTTTACACACAGGACCCCTGCAGCAAATAACGCCGTAACTAAAGCCAAACCGCTTTTTCTTTTCATGATTTCTTACTCCGTTTCTTCATAAATTTTAAAATATTCTTTAGTGTTATTTTTCTACAAACACCGTTTCTCCGGCGGAAACGATGCCTCCGAGATTATTTCTGCCGCCTTTCTCCGCAAATAAGATCTGAATGCCTTCCAGCCTTTTTGCGTGACCGGCCTTCAGGCGCTCTGTTTTTCACCCAGTCGTCAATACTTGTTACCGGCTTAACCTCTGCCAAATTGATATAGCCTAGTCCGCAAGCCCTTTTAACTCTTTCAACTCATATATATGAGTCTTCTGCACCTTTCCGGTTCCATAATCAAACAGCAGCTCTTCTCCGATTACATCCCGCACGCCCGGCAGATATGCCAGCTTTTCACATTTCTCGTTCAGCAGGATGCCATATATGCTGCCGTCCGCCGCCGCATACTGAGTAAGAACATACTCTCCGGCCTGAACCGCATAGATCAGATACGCATCCTTTTCCAGCTCGCTTACAAACTTCCCGCTTCCCCGCTCATAAGCTGCTGCTGTCCCATGCAAAGGAGCCTCGATCCGCAGACGGTCCAGGAGGAATTCTTCATTGAGGGACAAATCTGGTTTTTCTCCCGCTTCTTCTTTTAATAAGGAACCGTCCGCCGCACTGTATGTACAGATCTTTCCGTCATTATAGGTTACCGTGAGAAAGGAATCCTCTCCGTCCCGAATAAACTGCTGGTCGTATACCCGCTCCGGTTCGGGAATAGAAACATCCGCAAGCAGCTCCCCGTCCGTCCCATAGATTCGGAACTGCTTATAAGAAAACAAGGTCACGGTCTTATCGTCCGCACTGAGCCTCGTTTCCTCATGCTCATAGGACGAATCGTAAGTAAGCAGAGTCTGGTCCGGATGCTCCTCATACCTCAGGATATAGATGCGGGGGCTGTCCATCCCGCCGGCCAGTGCAGTCTCTCCGGCAATCTGAATAAAATCACCGCCGCCATGATCCTCCTGTTCCGTAATCTGTATTGCTTTCTCATCAAAAAAACGAAGCGTTCCATTTCCTGCTGTCATGATATGACTGCCGTCCCGGACAAAGTGGGAGATCCCGTCCGGAACAGAAGCCAGAGGCTTCTGTTCCCCGTTTACCGGATCCATCTCCACCAGAATACCGCCCGACTGGAGACAGATCCCGGCTCCGTCCGTATGCAGCCCCCAGCAGCCCTCTGCCTCAAAGCCTCCCAGCTGGCATTTTTCCTGTGCATCAATTACTGCCACCAGGGATTGGGAGGCATCGAAAGCAGAAAAGGCAAAATACCGCCGGTAAAATCCTCCTTCGAAATGTGTATAGCCGGAGCCTCCCTCCAGGACCACTGTATGTCCTTCCGGATTCTGCAGGTCAAAAAGTTCCAGAGAACCATCCGCAAAGCTGACTCCCAGCAGGGTCCCGTCCTCGTTTAATTCAAATACATTTTCATTTAGGCTGGCAAAATTGGGATTAATGCGGATGCTCTGTTTCCTTCCGCCAAAATCCACCTTGCCCTTCACCTGCCCGTCTGCGGCATCATAGATCACAGCAAAGGCCTCGTCCCTGTAAACCGCCGCCACCGTGCTTTTGTCCTCCGAGATACTGACTGCCGTGGCGGGTTCCCCGCTCCACAGTTCTATTCCTTGTTCGATATCGTAGGCCCGGATCCCATCGTTTCCGGCATAAACAATCGTATGCTCGGCCAGGTATTCTGCCTCTGCCAATGCCGAGCCCTCCGCCGGAAGCTCCGCCAGGATCCCGGCCGTTCCCGTATCAAAAATCTTTATTCCGTCCGCACAGATACATGCCCCGGTCGCTCCGTCCGGCCCGATAACCACAGACAACGGTTCCGATGAAAGTTCCAGTGTCTTATATATCTTAAATCCATCTGAAAGATCATACACTCCCAGAGCCTCCGTCAGTGCACATTGAGCCTCCGGTAATGTTCCCGGCGTAAAAAGTCCCTGTTTCTCCGGCAATGCCTGTAATGCATAAGAGACCGCCCCCGCCGCATCCCCTTCTGTCAGTGCCGTCCTGGAATATTCCGCAAATTTCAGCCACCGCTCCGTCGTCTGCATCCGCTTCAGCCCCAAAAATGCGCAGGCAGCTCCTGCCACCAAAAAAGTACCGATTACGGCTGCCGCTATGATCCGGTTCCGTCTTCCCCTTCGTACCCGCGGGTCATTTTCACGCAGATGCGTAAACGCATACAGCATCTCATCCGCCGTCTGATAACGCAGATCCGGATTCGGGTTCATCGCCTTTGTAATGATCTCTACGATCTGAGGGCTGAATTTCTCTTTGGAAAGCGGTACCACCTCCACCGCATTTCTTGCAGGCTTCGTCCCGCTCAAAAGATGATAGAGAGTCGCTCCGACACTGTAAATATCGGAACGGGCATCCGGAATCACCATCCGCCTGCCTGAAGAACTGGATTTCGCTTCCGACATGGGCATCGTCGACATGTCATCCCCCATATAGATGGTCGGATTACTGTCGGTTGTCGTGACACTCCCAGAGGAATAATCATATCCATAGTGCTCCGGAGACGCATAACCGGCACTGCAGCCCACTGCATTTTCTTCCCCAATGGCCAATGCAATATTGAAATCGATCAGGCAGATATCATTATGTGGTGTCCGCATGAGATTGGCCGGCTTGATGTCACTGTGAACATATCCCTTGGGAGGATCCCCATGGATCGGCCGATGGAGATAAAAAAGCGCTTCCAGAAGCTGAACGGCCCACCGGATCACCTGAGACTGAGAAAAGACCTCGCCCCGTTTCAGCGGTCTGTCCAGGCTTTCTCCCTCGATAAATTCCATAACCGTGTAAACTTTTCCGTCTTCCACCAAAAAATCATACACCTGCGGAATATGGGAATGGCTCAGATTTTTTAAAATATCCACTTCCCGCCGCAGCATTTCCGAACGGACAGAAATCTTCCGTTTGTCCTCCTTCAGAACAACTTTTTTATCCAGGCGCAGATGCTTTGCCAGATGAACCTTCCCCCCGCCGCCCGAGCCGATCTTTTCATAAACCTCATATACAGAACCAATAATCTTTGGCATGTTATCTCCCCCCGCTTCTCTTCAGCTCCGGCCCGTACTCCTCGTCCAGATGCCGTTTTAAATGCATTGTCCTTATTTTCAAGATCAGAACCGCAATGACTGCACCAATACATGCGCATGCCGTCACAGCAATTCCCCCGTAAAACAAAACTTCATCTGAAAACCACCCCACTCCTGATTCCCCCCCCTTTCTTCCGTCCATCGAAGCAGAAAGGAAACTGCCGCATGAATGTCATGCGGCAGTCCTTGTTCTTCTGCCTGCAGACCGTCTTTAGCTCCCTGACGCCGCCTGGCCAAAGCTGCTCTTCAACTGTTCATCCACATTGCTGAACGCCTCCGCAGCAGACACGGTCGCCTCTCCCAGAGAATTGACCAGCTCCGGGAACTGATCCAGGCTCTGTTTCATCTGCGTATACATATCGAAATACGCATCCTGTGCCAGACCGTCCCATCCATCAATGATCTCGTTGATCTTTCCGTCTATGCTGTTTAATACGTCTTTTAAATCTCCTGCATATCCGACCAGATCCCTTCCCTGTGTACTGAGAGTTTCCGGGGTTACCCGAATGTTTGCCATCCGTTACCGCCTCCTTTCGTTATTGTCTATAGCATCCATGTTTCATGGTCATGCCCACTTAAAAGCTTTTAAACCTTTACCCTCGTATTTCTGACATAATCCCTTAATAATCCTTCATACTGATTCACCGACTGGAGCAGGATCTGCCTGAGCATATCCAGCATATCCGCATATTTTTGGATATTTTCATACCAGTTGGTCTTTGTCATCTCATAAAACGCAGTTCCTGCCGGAGTCGTCCAGCCGCTCTCCTTCAACTCCGAAAGACATCTGTCCAGATCTAATCCCATTCTGCGCAGCCTGGCCGCAAGGTTTCCGTATCGTTCCGCACACTGCCTTAGCGCCGCAGTATCAAACGCAAGACTTGTATTCGCCTCATATGCCAACGCCATATTATTCTGCCGCCCCCTCAAATGCCGCCTTTAGCTGCGGCTTGATCACACAAGCTTTCTCTATCTCCTCTTTTGCCAGGGACCTTTTCCCTGTCAGGTTATAAATATCGGCCCTTATGGTATGGATTTCTGCAATTTCGCTTCCCAAGCCGTCCAGAAACTCCAAAACATCCAGAGCCTCCTCATATTTTTCTATATCCTTCAGACACATAGCACGGTACAGATAGGCATCCAAAGCCTCCGGCTGCTTTAATGTAGCCAAACGATAGAGCTTCACCGCTTCTTCATAAAAATGGACGGCCTGCTCTTCCTTCCCAAGCTTCTTCAGGCAGAAGGGTCTGTAATACAGGGCAGAAAAATAATAACTGTCCTTCTGGTTTTCCTCTATGATCTCCCCGGAAACCTGTAAGGCTTTTTCATAATCCGGTTTTGTAAAATAAAGATTTGCCAGCATAAACCTGTCTTCCGCATCGAATTCCTCTTCCTCCAGGGCAATCCGCTCCTCACAGCAGCGGATCGCATCGTCGATCTTTCCGCTCTCTGCCAGAACCTGCGCCTCCAGGCTCATAAACTGAGGCTTTGCAGATTCATAGTATTTTAACTTCTTTGCGGCTTTTATCATGACCAGCGCCTCATCAAATTTCTGATTCAGCGCAACCACTCTCGCATAATCGTAGTAAAGCTCCGCATCCTCCGGGAAACGCCCTGACGCCGCCTTTGCAAATGCTTCCGCCTTGTCCAGTTCTCTCCGCTGTATAAAAAGAGAGGTTCTGATATGATAGGCATCATACAATTCCGGCTCCTCCAACAGCAGCTCTTCTGCTGCTTTTTCCGCTTCATCCAGCATATCCAGCCGAAGCAGCACGGACATCTTTTTCACTTTATAATCAGTTCTCGACGGATTTTTAAAAATTGCTTTCTGAAAATAACGCAGTGCCATCCGGTCATCATTCAGATGTTCATATGCCATTCCCATAAAAAACAGCATCTCGTCGCTGTCATATCCCGCCGAGAGGGCAAGGTTATAATTTTCCAGTCCCTCATGGGGTTCATCGTTCAGAAAACAGACATTTCCATAAAGAAAATAGAACAGTCCCTGTTTTTCAATAAGCAGCGCTTTTTTATAATACCTTTTTGCCTCAGCGTATTCCTTCGCCGCTACATACAGATCGCCGTAATTTTTATAGCTGTCCGGCAGCATCGGATCAAGTTCCACGGCCCGGTCGAATTTCTTTTTTGCCGCCTCAAGGTTTCCTGCCTTCAGCAGTACCACGCCCTGCTGATTTGCATCCCTTGCCTGCATGCGCACTTCCTGTTCCATACTGCATCCTCCTTTTTCTTAGGCTCTTATGCTATGCCCTCCGCCATCCGGATCTCCGGAACGGGGATTTTCGGAATTGAAATATGAATCTGTGACTTAAACGACAGCTTTTTTCCTATACTTTTGTCAATCAGATCTTCCCCCATTTTTCCTATCTTCCCCATTTTATTTACGATTTTGCTTATGTCATTGACTAAGTTAAAATTCTCAAACGTAGATACATTCGATATAATAAACGAAGAAATATCGCTCCCCTTTATCTCTATTGGGTCAATAAACTTCCCTGTAAGCGAGATCAGATTTTTGAAAGATCCCAGTCCTTTTTTCATCTCAGAAAAATCTGAGTACTTTTCTCTCAAACTGTTCATAAAATCTGTACTAATATTTTTCGCGATTCCTTTAATACCTGATAAACCCTTGAATTTGACTGCCGCCTTGATATCCTTCAGCCCCAGATTCATCTGCAGTTTCAGCTTCTGCCCAAATGCTTTGATATTGTCAAAGGTTAATATATCCTTCAGCTTCAGATCTTTTAACTTCGTCGCAGTCCCCTTCGTCCAGTTATATGCGTTTTTCACAAAATCCCGGCAGCTCCCGACCTGATTGATGCATTCACATATAATGACTGTGAGATCAATTCCCCCGGCAGCCTTATGCCAAAATGACACATTTTCCTCCGATTCATTCCGCATAAAATCCTGCACAGTATTCTCATCACTGAGCCGCCGCCCTCTTGCAGGGTCTCCGTTGCTGTTTTCCCAGTACGCGCGGATCTCATTCCCCAGATCCACCCCCTCATTAATTGCCTGGATCACTCCAAGGATCACGCCCGCAATCAAAAACACCATACTTCCGCTTGCCAAAGCACCAAGGACCATTATAGTCGTCCCGGCTATCTTTTTCGCTATTTCGAGAAGTCCCGTGACAAATTCCTTTCCTCCTCGATAGTCCCACCAGTCCTCTATGGCCTGTTTCAGATAATCTCTTCCGGCTCTTATTTTATCCTGTCCGTCATTCAGCCACCTTCCTGCAAATGAAAAATTCCTGGCATCTGTGAGAAAACGGTTGAGCGTATTCTCAACTACGCTGTTCCTGATACCATGTGCGCGTTTAAAATCTGCAGTCAGACGGGACACGATCCCTCTGACCGCCCGATCCGTATTCCGACAGGCTGCCGTCAGTTCCTCCAGGTCAGAAGCATAGGTCCGATAAGCCGCCGCCCGATCCCTCAAAATATTGACTTTGTTATTTACAAATCTGGAAGCGCTGTTGATATTACCCGTATGCACCCCGCTGTAATTCATCAGTTTTCTGTATACATTGCTGTTGAGACCGTCCGCATATGACGTCAGCCTTCCGGACACTTCTCTGGCCTCGCCTGCTGCGCTGTGCAGGCTGTTGTA
Organism: uncultured Lachnospiraceae bacterium; assembly: GCA_949740745.1. Classification (GTDB taxonomy): domain Bacteria; phylum Bacillota; class Clostridia; order Lachnospirales; family Lachnospiraceae; genus Lientehia. The sequence continues at coordinate 16,091 of CATJIW010000161.1, forward strand.
TGAAATCGCCGCTGTCCCCATCTGTTCCACCGCCTTTACCTAAAACATATTCATCCTGTCGATACGTTCCTGCCGCTCTTTGTTCCTCTGCTCCTGATACTGATTATAATACTGATCTCTCCGGCTCTCCTCTTGTAGCTTTTTTCTGGAAAGTTCCTGAATTTCCTGTTCCAGAAGCTCTGCCGCCCGTCTCAGATCATAATCCGCATTCGTCATTCTTTCCTGATGCTCCTCACAGACTGCATGGGACCGGTTGAAAACGGAATCATGCCTGACTCCTCTGCTCAATTCCTCTCTCAGTTCTCCCAGCTGAATATTGACATTTCTTTGTCTGTCATAGTAATCACTGTTCAGGCTGTTTCTGATCCGCTCCAATTCCCTGATATTTCTGGCGCAGGATTCCACGCTGCTTTTGCTCTGCCTGTACAGATCGTTGTAACGTACGCTTTCGTCCATACTCCCTCCTGCCGTCATCCGTTCCCCTGTGCCGATTCTACCGCCATTTTATAATTCTGTTTCAACGAGTTATCCGTCTCCTGATAATCCGCTTCCGCCTGTACCAGTGCCCCATAGATATCCTGCAGGGTATCGCCAAAATCCTCAATTTTGCGAATCAGCAGATTATATTGAGATTCAAATTCGTTTCTGCCCTCTCCCACCCAGTTTTCCCTGACCACGGCCGTAATGGCATCCGACTCTCCGTTCACTTCCTTATAAGCTTCCGCAATCGCCCTGACCTGCTGGTGAGCCGTTCGAATCTTATCCGATTCAATGGTTCCGGCTATTCTTCCTCCGCCGCTCATCTGTTATTCTCCTTCCGTTATTCAAAAACTTTTATTTTTGTATAAATGCCTGACGTAAAATAATAAGCATTTGATTTCCCGAAGCCCGTATCCGTTTTTACTCGTCCCGACAGTTCGAAAAGCTTGTTTTCCTGGAGCGGTACAAAAAGAACTGCTCTTCTTTCTTCCTTGACCGCCTTCAGAATCTCGGAAGAATTGAATCCCACAGGCTGATTTTCAATCTGTGAAAGAACAATAAAAGCATTTAAATCGGTAATCCTTTTCATCACATCCACAAATTCCCGGCTCATGCTGCGGTCTGCCCCCAAATACTTCAATAATTCTGCATTGTTAAAGATAAGCAGGAGTCTTGTACTTTCTTCAGCCGGCTGTTCCTCCCGAACATTTACTCCTGCATAAAAATCTTCCAGAATAGCCAGGCCGTCCGACAGGTTGTCCGCATACCCCCTGACAAACCCATATTTCTTTGCCTGCTCCAGCCGCTTATACTTATCATCAATAATCAGCGCCTCCACATTATGGAATACGATATTATGTGACAAAATAAACAGCAGATTTGCAAGCAGTTTGACCGCCCCTTCTCCATTCCCGGCCAGAGCAAGGCTTCCTGTACGGTCAATATCCGCAAACGTATAATCCACACTGGAATAATTCATGCCGACCGGCAGCATGCCCGGGCTGCGGAACATTGCGCTCTCGCTGTTCATAATCTCTTTCAGCTCCAGCTTATCCGGCACCATCGGAATCTTCCGCGCTGCCTTTGTACTGACCCGGTTTCTCTGATCAATAAATGCTTTCAGCTGTCCGCTTCTTTCTGCTTCCTTATCTCCCTTTCCAAATATCGCAGCCTGCCATTCAACTACCCGCCTGTCGAGCAGCATAAGCCCGCGGCCCTGTACCTCCTTTGGCGTCACCTTGCAATGCCCCAGAACGTTACTGTATTCAGAAGTATCATTACAATTCAGCACAAATTTTTTTCCGAAATTTGCCTGTACCCGGTAACTCATCGCATTAGCTGCCGCCGCCGTGATCACAAAAGAAATCCCGACCCCCTGTGCTTCCCTGCTTAAAATCCCCAATGCCTCCGCCCGTTCCGGAAAATATTCCTTGAATGCGCCCATATTATCGACCATGACAATAATCAGCGGCATATCCTGGTAACCTGCATCCAGATAAGAAGCAAAATTGCCGATTCCTTTATCTGACAATATCTGCTTTCGTTCCATAACAGCCGCGCTCAGCATCTTAAAAAGATTTTCGCACTTTTCTTCTTCCGTAGACAGAACCACCCCGCCCACATGGAAAGAACCCTCAAATAATTTCAGAACCATACTTCCGCAGTCAATCATATAAAGATTTACCTGTTCCGGCGTATATGCTTTGATCAGTCCATAGGCGGCCGTCTGAAGCAGGACTGTCTTTCCCATCTGCGCAGATCCGACAATATACACATTATCCCTGGAAAAATCAACCTGGACCTCTCCTTGTCTCTGATACTCCGGATCGTCGTAGATGCCGATCGGAACGGCAATCCCCGCGCCTCTTTTCTCCGGATACGTCAATACATCCGTACTGATCCTCTCCTCCAAAGACGGCAGGCAGATTCCGGGAAGCTTTCCGAGCTTCTGCTCTTTGCAGTAATCCGCCACATAGTCCACAATGGCTTTTAGCTGCGACAAGGCTTCTTTCGACTCCTTTTTCTTCCTGCTTGTATAAATCAGCGTTTTCTTTCCCCAAAGATTTTTCTCATAAATAGAATAAGCCCGGTCCGCCGCCTCATCTGCCGCCGACACGTCTGCGCCGCTGTATGCAGACTGGAACAACTCAAAAATTTCGTTATTTCCGACTTGAAAATACGCCCGCCCCGGCTCAACGATCTCTGCAGCCAGCGGAGTTTTCAGCACCTCATTGCTGTCCTCCTTTGTCTGAACCTTCAGACAAAGTTTAAATCTGGAATTCGACCAGATCTGCGCATCTACGACTCCACTGGGCTTCTGCGTCGCCAAAATCAGATGAACTCCCAGAGTCCGCCCAATCCTGGCCGCAGAAATCAGCTCCTTCATAAAGTCCGGATACTCTGCCTTCAGCTCCGCAAACTCATCCACAATCATAATCAAATGGGGAAGAGGCCTTGAAGCCTTCCCTTCCTTATACAGTCTGATATAATCATTAATGTGATTGACTCCGCATGCCGAAAAAATTTCCTGCCGTTTCACCAGTTCCGCTTTAATGGAAAGCAGCGAACGATCAATCTCCCTTCCATCAATATTGGTGATCGTTCCGATCAGATGAGGCAGATCCGCAAACTGGTTGGCCATGCCGCCTCCCTTAAAGTCAATGATCACAAATCCAACTTCATAGGGATGGAACAGGGTAGCCATAGATAAAATGTATGTTTGAAGGATTTCACTTTTTCCGGAGCCTGTCGTACCGGCCACCAGCCCGTGCGGGCCGTGGGCCTCTGTCCGGTCGCTGATATCTAAATACACCACCTGTCCTTTTCCCCTGACACCCAGCGGCGCAGACAGACTTCGGTAGACCGTAGATCTATTCCACCTCTCGTCCAGGTCCAGATCCTCCACGGAAATAATCCCCAGCAGTTCAAATAAAGTAATATTTTTCGTAAGCTGTCTTTCCAGGTTCACTTCATCCACCAGTACCGCCGACAGCCTCAGGGCCGCCGAAGCAGCCGTTTCATCTGTCATCTCCTTGTATGCGAATTCCGCCGAAATATCACCGTTCTGCGTTTGGATCAGACTGTTTTTGTCCGGAGACGCCAATCGGATAATTTCCGTACACCCCTGGGGCAGCCGTTCTTCATACTCTTCAAAAAACACAAAAGTGAATCCATATCTGCTGCACTGCTCAATATATCTGGAAACCGGATGGCTGCTGATCACATTCCCGTTCATCACAAAAACTACATAGAAATTCTCTGGCACATAATCCTTGCTCTCTGCCATCTGCTGCTCTCTGGCAGACAGTTCCTGATAAAGATATTCCAGTACGGCATTCCTGCTCTCCTTGTCACATACAATATTCTTGATATCCAGGCTCTCATTATATACGTTTCTCAGCCAGCCGACCCACTGAAACTGTTCTGCAGAAGATTTGTCAAAAATATATACAAATTTCACATCACTGTAAAAATGACGAATGGCCAAATCCAAAGTTACCTGTTTCAGCATAACAGCCAGCCGTTCCCTTTTTCCGACAAACCCTACCCCGCAGGATTTCTGAAAATCAGAAATAACAGGCGCCTGTTCCAGCATCCTGTATTCCCGGCATATTTTTTCCGGAAGCGCCGCTATTTCATCTTCTGCATCAATAAATTCCTGTTTTGTGTATTTGACCTGATTGGGAGACATTACGCTTCCTGTTCCCATGTAAACCTGGAGAAAGTCCCTGTCATTCTTCGTCTTCTCAAACAACCGGCGCCCAAAATCAAAAACCTCCCCGACACCTTCCTCCAATGACGGATAGATCAGTCTCCTGACCCTCAGTTCGTCTGCACGCAGCGTTTCAATTTCTTTTGTTTTTCTCTCAATATACTCCTGATAAGACTGCAGCCTTCCGGCGCATGCTTTTTTATATTCTTTTCCCTCCTGTATGTATGTTACAACAGACATAATCACTCCAAGCGACATGGAAACCGCACTGTAAATCACAAAGGTTCCGCCTCCGCCGATAACCCCTCTGAGCACAATTGTCATCGCAAGCATGATCAGCGACGGAATCAGCGTCATCATAATATTCTTCTTGGATTTCGCAGGCTTCTGTACCGGCTGCCGGATCTCAATCTCCTCTTCCGGCATAACATATTGTACTCTGGTATTTCTGTTGAATTTAGGATAGATCAGACTGTTTTTTGATTCCTCATGGATCAGATAATCCAGCCCTTTGTCTGCGATGTCAATTGCTTCCGACGTAAAGATTCTCCCTGCCCTGTAATAAAAGCTGTAGCTTGCCACCGAGAAAAAATCATGATCCTTCAGTTCCCAGCGGTTTTCAATCTTTGCGCCGTTGACATAGACTCCATAAAGCGTCCCAGCATCCCAAACATTCCACTTTCCTTCTTCTTCCGATGACAAAAGAACGGATCCTGCATTAAAATAACTGTCATTGATCCTGATATCGGAATCTTTTTCAGGACCGATCTTGATCCGGCGCAGTCCCGACAGTAAGATCTCACAGCTATAATCCTTATTCTCATAATCGAAATCTATCATGAAAGACAAATGAAAAACTTCATTGCCTGATTCATCATATTTAACACTGATTTCATCTCCGTGCTTTAAGTCCAGTGTCAGCAGCTTTCTTGCATCGCCCAGAGAAAAGTATACTCCGTCAGAGCAGGTCACTTTCCATGCAGAACAGTTTCTTGAAAAAACAATTTCAACTTTTCCAAAAAAATATTCCCGATGCAGCCTTACATCTGCCTCTACCCCTGTCCCTACCCTCAATTCTGACTGATCCGGAGTAAGCTCAAGTTCTTTATAAATATTTTTGTTATATAAAATAACCTTATATCTTCCATCCATGATTCTGCCTCTATTCCGTATAGTAAACCGCACTTCCATTCCGGATTCCATATTCTTCCAAAGTCTTATTTCCCCGCAAAAGCGCAATGGGATTTTCTGCCTTCAGATAACATTTTTTAATATCTGATATATCAATCTGAAGGTCATACACCTGATTTAAAGCAAGAACCAGCTCATTTGCCGAAATATGAAGCGGCAGTTCAAGAATATGCCGCTGCCCGCTTTTCCCGATATGGAAGATGACTTCCGCAACATTTCTGTCCATAAAAATTCTCCTGATATCATATAAAATTGATCACATAATCGAAAATGAAAGCTTCTGTATACTCTCATGCTTCGACAATGCCTCAATATTTTCCCGGATGTACTCCGGTACGCTTTCTATATAATCGTTCACAGCAAATTTGAGTACAATGTCCGGCTGGATCAGTGCATTATTCCCGTCTTTATCAAAATTGTTGCACACAAAATTATATTTACCGGTATCCGTTCCGTTCACATTAGAAACAAAGGCATTGGTTGCACAAACGGCTCCCACATTTTGTCCGGTTACTACGATCACCCTGTCTGCAAGATCCAAAAGTCCGGTTTTGTTTTCGTCAAAGGTACTTTCCGCATCCACTACAATGAAATCATACTCACCGCTTTCTTTGGCAGAATGCGCAATCTTCTCATAAACAGAATACTGAAGCCCTACTGACATCAATGCTGCTTTAAAGGGAGGAAGATAACTGAAAATCTCTTTCCGGATCACATGCCGGATATCCTGATATACTTTTCCATCCGGACAGGCAAGCCTCGTATAAATTTCTGGCACAGAAATACAGGTTTGATTATCCAGCATGTACTGAAAAGACGGAAGGCGCTCCGCCCCGATATACAGTACCCGTTTATAATTTCTGGTAAGACAGGCGCTGATCCCCATAGCCAGAGTCGTTTTTCCCACTCCGCCGCATGCAGACGTCACCAGGATGATCTGGTTTCCCCGTATCTCCTCGTTTCCCACATCCAAAACCCCTGCGCTTTTACCGACGATCTCACTGAAAATTTCTTTCACGCTTGTATATTTAAACAGACGTACCAAATTAAACCCATCCGTATCCGCTCCTTCCTCATATTCCTCCGCCATCAGGAAAATATTGGCAATATTATGTCTCTGCAGAGACGGATCATAAAGACTGTCTGAAATAATCAGGATCTCTGCCTTTTGCGGTCTCCTGAAAAGCTCATCAAAATATTCACCATCTGTTATGATCTCCAGATCGATGCGATCAAAAAATTCTTTTACAAATTTCGTCTGCAGCGGTATCGTATAATCCGCATCCGTATCTGCTATAATCACCCTGGGCCTGCTCATCTAAACATCCTTTCTGTTTCTATTCAATGCGAAAATCACTGTTCGCCAGCCGGATCCTGTCACCTCTGGCGATCGGACAGAGCTGCCCCTGCATAATTCGCTTCCGATTTACATAGGTTCCGTTTGCACTGCCCTCATCCGCAATATAATAGCTGCCACTTTGTTTCACGATTCTGCAATGCTTTCGGCTGATCAACCGATTAAAGGGGATGACCGCATCCACCAGCCCGGCTTTCTTTCCTATACTTATCTCATCCCTGTCCAGAGCAATCTCGAAATATTCTGGCACATTCACTGCCACAAGCCGAAGTTTTTCTTCTGAAGCCTGATTTTCTGCCTGACGCCTGGGGACCTGCGGCGCTCCCACCCCTTTCAGCCGGTTATAAACATCTTCCAAAGACAGAGACCCATTTCTCAGGTCTTCAGAAAACTGTTCCAGCCGGGGGCCTGGCGAAACAAGCGACCTGCTGATCAAATTCACCACGTTTGCACGAAGCTCAGATTCAAAAGCCGAATAACTGTCAAAGACCTTCACATTAATCGGCAGATAGACCAGCCTGACTTTTAAAGTTGCAGTGTCTACAAACAGCTTATCCCAACTGATATCCAAATTCTGACATTTCAAAAATCCATTATTACGGACCTCAATGATATTGGCAAACAGATTCATCAAAATCGTAGTCAGCATATCCGGCGCAATATCTGCAAGTATGGATGTGATCGGGCAAAAACCGTCGGTCACATAATATAATTCCGCCTTCCCGTTATACAGCATTTTCATACATGGAATAAATACCCCTCCGGTCTGACTTTGCAGTACCTTATAATCCGTATTTACAAAATAAGTATTTTTCCCCAATAAATAACCGAAATTACCTCCGCACTCTTTTTCGCAGAGAACACCGCTATCTTTCAATGCATACATATGCTTTCCTCTTTTCGATGTATATAATTACTGACTCAGCATATAATCAGTTTTGGAACAATATTGCTGCTGCATTTCAAAATCACCGCGCTCATAATACGATCACCTCATCTGTATGGACGTAGATCACTTCTTCCAAAATAACAAACCCTGCCTTTCTGATTGCCTCACTCTGCAGCCTCAAAGATTCCTCATCCCATATTTTCCGATTTTTTTGAATCAGCATTTCTGTCTTCTCTGCATCTGCCGGCGTTTTTCGTCCCTGTGCTGTGCCTCCTTCTGTTTTTCCAGCCTCACCCAGTTCTTCCGTCTCTGAAATACGTCCTCTTCCAAACATCCTGCCTGCCATTACTCCCCCTTATTCCGCTTTTATCAAAACCACAGAAATATTATCTTTTTCCTCCCTGTTTTTAACCAGATCAATCAAATAACGGGCATGTTTATGCATCACCCATTTGTCCGACAGATACTCCGGATCCAAAGAGCTGCGCATCTCCTCCCGTGAAATCTTATGCCGGAAACCGTCAGAACAAAGTACATAAATTCCTTTATCAATCCTGCCTGACAAAATCTGCGGTTCTACCCTTTGTGATGCGCCGATGCACTGCAAAAGCGTGTGCTGCCGCCGGTCCTCCCTGGCTTCCTCTATGGTTATCTCTCCCCTCCGGACTGCCCTGGCACTGACCGTCTGATCCTCTGTCAGCAATCGATTCTCTTTGGAAATATGATACAGCCTTGTATCTCCCACATGGGCCAGAAGATATTGCTCCCCAAACATCAGGACACCAGTAAATGTTGTTCCCATGCTGACTCCCATCCTTTTACCATAATCCCGGATCCTGGCATTCAGCTCCTTCAGCTTAAGCTCCCACTTGCTTCCGATGATTCCAAAATCTACGTTTGGCAGTTCCCCCGGAAGCTCCCGGTCAAACCATTCTGAAAAATCCCACACCACAGCCGCACTGGCAACTTCTCCTTTCGTCAGCCCGCCCATTCCGTCACAGACCGCGGCAAAGAGAATTTCCCCGAATTTCGTATCCGCATGTTTGATAAGCACACTGTCCTGATTTGTCCTTCTGCATATTCCGATATCTGTGTCTCCTGACGCCATAAACCGCATAACTTTTCCCCTGTCAAATATGGAATTCAAACTCTTCATCCGCCAGCCGCAGCAAATCGCCATCATGAATCTCTGTCTCGATCTTAGCCGGAAGGACTGTGTCGTTAATATAAGTATGATTCATAGAATTTTGATCACATACATAATACCGTCCGTCCCTTGTAACAATATCCGCATGGCTCCTGCTCACAACGGTATTATCCACATGATAATCCACACAGCCGATTCCTTTTCCCAGCCGAAATACTTGTTTACTGATCTCGATCCGCTCTCCGGAAATACATCGTATAAGACTTGCAAAATGAATCCGGCCGTCTTCCTGAAAATTCATTGTCTCCTTTTCCAGAAATCCTGTCTCTTCATCCATCAGTTCCGTTGCTCCATCCATTAATGCCGTATCTTCATCTTCATCCTCCGCTTTCCCTGCCTGTTCCGGAAAACCTCCTGACTGACTGCGGTATCTCTGGATCTGTTCTCTTATTTCATCATCTTCCCCGGCAATAAATGTTTCGACTATATCCGGATCAAAGACTTTCTGTGTCCGGATGAAATCTGCATATCTGGCAATGCTGCTTCCCGCATCGGCCCCAGGCTTTATGGCATACATAACACGTTCCATAAATTCCACCGGCCCCGTCTCCAAACGCATCGGCATATAAAGAAACTGTAATTCCTTTGTACCCTCATTGACATATACATATCTCAAATCTAACATAAGTCTGTTGATAAAAAGATTTCCGGATCTGACTTTCTTTACTGCTTCTGCAATCTGCGTCATAAAATAATAAAAATCATATTTAGAAATTGTTCTTTTTAAATATTCACACATGGAAATGCCGGACGGTCCCATGTACTCAATCACGTTCCTCCGTATCCGTCCCGGCATCAGCAGACCGCGGATATACGTTCCCGTTAAGCTTTCCAGCTCATTGATATTCAGTCCCTCTGAAAAACCAACTTTCACTTTTATAATCAACTGATTGTTTTTAACCTTCGCCCTGATCTTCATCCCATATCTCCCAAAATCATATTAATTAAAATTCTATCCCAAATAAAAATGACAGACAATATGTGCCGTAAAATGTTCCCCCTGCGCACCTCTGCCTGTCACATCCTGCCGGATTTTCTGTCTTTTTTCCAAATCCGCCATCCTTTCGGGCCCCGGCTTTTCCCGGCCTGCAGCTTTCCGAATCCGTCTCTCCCCGGCGGTCATTCCGATCTGCCGTTTTCCCCCTTCAGCCATCCCTTCAGATACTTAAGCGTCTCCGATACGGAGCAGACATAGGCGCTGTCCTTAAAGCTTTCCAGGAATTCGTAGAAAAGCCTTGCCAGGGACTTCTCCCCCATGATAAAGCAGCCGTTCATGTCCTCCGCATAGTAATAAAGAACCACATCGTCAAAATCGTAAGCATCAATCATCACGCCTTCCGGATAACAATATTTCTTTTCCTGAATTAGATGCAGTTCATAAAAACCCTGCTCAGCCTGTTCGATTAACTCCTTAAGAGCCCTGTACCTGTCTTCCTCAAGGAGCGGCCGCTCCATCATCACATCCGGCAGCTCCTCAACGATCCCCTCCTCCATAAGCCTGCGGATCCCCTCTTCCGTAAAATAAGACGTCACCCGGCAGCCGCAGCACAGCATGTCCTTCCGACCTCCCTTAATCCGGTTCTGCAGGGCCTCCGCTGCCCTGCTTATTCCCTCCGGCAGATATCGTCCGATCAGCTCCGCCGCTTCCAAAAGACCCATACAGGGCTGAATCCCGATGCAGTAAAAATGATTGGCCGCTTTCGGCTGAAGGTAATGATCCATCAGCTCCGCCTCGTCCGAGAGCCGTTCATAGAGAGGCCTGCACGCTCCGGCTGTCCGGTCGAACTGCTTTACAAAAAAATCCCGAATCTGGGGATCCCGGTAAATGATCCCGTGCTCCAGTTCGTAATCCATATTTAACACACAGTCTCCGGTAATAAGAAAATACGGCATCAGGCTGAAACTGTTTAAATGCGCCGCAACCCTGTCGTAATAATAATACACCCGGTAATCTGCACCCTTCCGGCTTAGGATCACGGGAATCAGATCCTGAAGAAGGATGATATTTTCCGTTTTCTTTTCCTTTTCCAGACATACGATGTGCTCCGCCAGAAAATCCGGATTCATTTTAAACCCATTTTTCAGCGCTTCCATGGCACTTGCACATTCCGGCTGTAAAAACAGCCTGACATGACGCTTTCCATGGCCGGCGGCCCTCTGCCCGGCTGCTTCCTGTACGCCAGCTCTCCGCCCGGCTGCCTCCTGTACGCCAACTCTCCGCCCGGCTGCCTCCTGTTCAATCAAGACCCGGATCATGTACCGCAGATCCGCATTTCCCTCCACCAGAGAAACCTCCGGTACAGAATATTCCAGCCGGACGGCCGCCTCCAGGCGGGACACCTGCCGGAAACTGGAAAGAAAGCCTAACATCCTTCTCGTAAGCCCGTATCGTTCCTTCCCCAGCCGTTCCTCCAAATACAAGTTCCACAGTTCCGTATATTCCGCCGCTGTCAGACTCAAGGCGTCGAACAGCTTTGTCATCCGTTCCGTATCCGGAGAAATCCTCTGTCCGTTTTTCAAGCGGGCAATATAGCTTCTGCTGAAGCCGGTCGCCTGCGCCAGCTGGATCTCGGATAACCCGGCTTGCAGAATATGCTGCTCCAGCATATTAGAAAATTCTGACATTTATTTTCCCCCCTATTATACGCAAAAAGGAAGCCGGCCTCCGCTTCCGGAAAGGCGCTTCCTTCTGAAAATATAATTAGTTCTATTATACCAATATAATGATAAATGTCAAAAAAGCCTTTATTATATCTAATTCCGCCGGTACCAGGAGAGTTCCGAAAGTAAACGAAAAAGGCCTCTCAAGCATACAAAATCTCATTGAAATCCCGTCTTAAAAATGATACGCTATTAACCAATACCATCCCGGAGGTCCCCATGAACCCAAATTACACGAAAAACACCCTGCAGAAGATCCTGGCCCTGCTCTGCTTCCTGATCCTTCCCGTCCTTTTTTACGTCCTGACAGCTTATCTGACGGCAGCCGTCCTTCAGGCCCTTCTTGGTTCCCTGGAAAAGGATAGCGGGGCCGCACGGTTTCTGGATGCAAACCTTCCTATTATATATTCCGGGGCCGCCGCACTTTTTACCCTCGGCGTCCTGGGCCTCCTTTATCGCCGTTTTCGGAGGGATTCCCTCCTGTCCGTCCCCTCTCGGACGCCGGATGCGGACGGTCCCAAACAGCCAGACACTCCCTGCCGGGATTCTGCCCTCCAAAAGGACGCTGCTCCCGGACGCCGGAGGCTCCCGCTTTCCGGTTATCTCACTGCAGCCGCCTTCGGCGCCCTCGGAGCCGTGTTTTTCAACCTCCTGATGGCCCTTTCCAGGCTGCCGGAGCTTCTCCCCTCTCCCGGCACCATTGAGGCCGCCGCCGGAAAAACAAACGCGCCCCTTCATTTCCTTGTCGTCTGCCTTATCCTTCCCGCCGCCGAGGAGCTGGTCTTCCGCGGCTTTGGATACTTTGGGCTCCGCCGGTTTTTCGGCCCGGCTTTTACAGGCGTCCTGACGGCGGCCCTTTTCGGCATCTTCCACGGCAATGCCCCCCAAACCCTCTACGGCTTCTGCATGGGACTCCTGCTGGCCCATACCGCCGAAGCCTGCCGGAGCCTGATTTCCGTAATCCTGTTTCACTGGGCGGCCAATGTGACCTCCTTCTTTTTTCTCGGCGGCCCGACCGGTCAGAGGCTGCTCTATTCGCTTCCCTTCCTCGGCCTTTCCGGGATCGGCTGCGTCTGGCTCTTCTACCGGGTAAAGGATCTGAGCCGTTAAGCGCCTCCGGCGGCGGAAATGGCCCGAATCGTCTTTTTTGACACACGGCAGGTCATTCGGGGAAAAATATGACAGGATAAACCTGAAATGAAAACGAAATAAACAAAACGGATAACGGCCGGAGACCTCTTCTTCAGAGATCTCCGGCCGGAGCATGATTCCTTTTAATCTGCTTCCATCCTTTTGACCCGTTTCGGGCCCCTTTGATCCGCCTCCCGCTACCGTCTGTCCACATAAGCCCGGATCCGCTCGAAGCCCCGGACAATGTTCTCGTCTGAGGTGGCGTAGCTGATACGGATAAAGCCCTCTCCGCAGCTTCCAAAGCCGGAGCCCGGAACGGTGACCACTCCGGCCTTATGCAGCAGATCCATGCACAGCCCCTTAGAATCCAGTCCCTTCCTTCTGCACAGCTCCTTTGCATTCACAAAAGCGTAAAATGCCCCCTCCGGCTTTCTGATGGAAAGGCCGGGCGTCTCGTCGATCAGGGAACAGATCAAATCCCTCCGCCTCCGGTAGCTTTCCCGCATCCTCTCGATTTCCGGCAGGCAGCGGCGCAGTCCGTAAGCCGCGGCCGCCTGGCTGGGGGCAGGAAGGCAGGAAGCGCCGTTTTCATGGAGCTTCGTCATATTTTTGATGATCTCCGGCCGGGCGACGGCATATCCCAGCCTCCAGCCGGTCATGGCGAACATTTTGGAAAAGCCGCTGATATAGACGGTCCTCTCCCTCATGCCCGGAAAAGAGGTAATGCTGGTATAGTCCTCCTCCCCGTAGGTGAGGCGGCTGTAGATCTCGTCGGAGATTACAAAAAGGTCCTTCTCAAGGATCAGCTCCGCAATGGCCCGGCAGGTCTCCCGGCCTACCACGGCGCCGGTCGGATTGGAGGGAGAGTTTAAAATAAACGCCTTCGTCTTATCCGTAACGGCCGCCCGGATATCCTCGGGGTCAGGGACGAACCCGTTCTCCTCCCTGGCAGGAACCTCCTTGATCACGGCGCCGCACATGGCGATCTGCCCGAAATAATTGGACCAGGCCGGCGTAATAAGGATCACCTCGTCGCCGGGATCCACCAGCGTGAATAACGCCATCTGAATGGCTTCCGTGGCTCCGCAGGAGATCATAACCTCACTCTCCGGATCCGGCCTCAGATCCCCTTCATGATATTCGGCAATGGCCTGTCTCAGCTCCGGCACGCCGCTGTTCGGCGTATAATGGGTCATGCCCGCCTCCCAGCACCTGCAGGCCTCCTCGATAATGGGGCCCGGCGTGGTAAAATCCGGTTCTCCCACCGTAAAACTGATGGTGTCTTCCATTTTAAGAGCCTCGTTGAACATTTCCCGGATCATGGATCCGCCCAGGCCCCTTGCCAGTCTTGATAATTCCATATCGTCCTCTCCTTTTATGCCCCCAGATAAGCCGCCTTCACCCGGTCGTCCTTCAAAAGCGCCCCGGACTCTCCCTCCATGGTGATCTTTCCTGTCTCCAGCACATAAGCCCTGGAAGCCGTATTGAGCGCCAGAAATGCATTCTGCTCGATTAACAGGATGCTGGTCCCCATGGCGTTAATCCTTTTTATGACCTCGAAAATCTCTTCCACGATAATAGGCGCCAGCCCCATGGAGGGTTCATCCAGCATAAGGAGCTTTCCCTCTGTCATAAGCGCCCGGCCAAGAGCCAGCATCTGCTGTTCGCCCCCGGAGAGCGTCCCCGCCTGCTGCCGTTCCCGCTCCTTCAGCCGGGGAAAAATATCAAATACCTTCCCGAGGCCTTCTGCGATCTTCGCCTTGTCCTGGATCAGATTCGCACCCATCCTCAGATTCTCCGTCACCGTAAGGCCGGGAAACACCCGCCTCCCCTCCGGCACATGGGCGATGCCCCGCTCCACGATCCTGTGGGCCTTAAGCCTTACAAGCTCCTCCCCCTCAAACAGGATGGAGCCGCCCTTCGCCCGCTCCAGGCCGGAGATCGTCCTCAGGATCGTGGACTTTCCTGCGCCGTTGGAACCGATCAGGGCCACGATCTCTCCTTTATCCAGCCGGAAGGATACTCCCTGGACCGCCTGGATGGCTCCGTAGGATACCTTAAGATCTTTAACTTCCAGCATTGCCATTTTTCGCATACCCTCCTCC
>CATJIW010000162.1 GCA_949740745.1 uncultured Lachnospiraceae bacterium
CGTGAACCTGGTGGAGCGGAGGCTCCGGATTGACGAGACGGGAGCCGAGTACGTGATGCTTCCCGTATGGATGCTGAATTACCGCTATCAGGGAAAAAATTATCAGTTTGCCATCAACGGGCAGACCGGGAAGCTGGTGGGGACCCTTCCTCTCAGCAAGGGCAGGATGCTTGGCTGGTGGGCAGGGCTTACGGCGGGGCTGTTTACGGCCGTCACGGCAGTTTCGGTGATAGGAGGGCTGTTATGAGCGGCGATGGGAGGATGGTCATGGTAAGATCCGGGATCAGGCGGCTGTTTCTTGCGATGGCGTTTTTTGCGGCCCTTGGGCTTGCCTGCGGCTTTGACCGGCAGGAAAAGAAGGTTTACGATGACGGGGAATTGTTGACGGAGGACGAGGAGGCCGGGCTTCAGGAGCTTCTGGTGGAGACGGCGGACCGCACAGAGCAGGACCTGATTATCGTGACGATCCGGGATAACGGGGGAAAAGAATCCGGAGATTATGCCGATGATTTTTATGACAGGCACGGCTTCGGCTACGAGAAGAAGAACGGTTCCGGCGTTTTGTTCCTGATCGACATGGATGCCCGTACTTTTTATATCCGTACGGCGGGGACGGCCATCGAAAGGTACACGGATGCCGAGATCAGCGACACGCTGGATGCGCTCATGCCCGATATGCGCGCAGGAGATTATGCGGGGGCCTGCTTTACCTTTATTTCGGAGGCAGAAAGGTATCTTACGGGGGGTGAAACGGCAGAAAACGGGTATTATGATATAGAAGAGGGCCGGTTTGTGGAATATCCTGCTGCCCCAAAAGAGCCGGGCTGGAAAAAGGCGGTCTCTCCGAAACGTCTGGCAGTCGTGTTTTCCGTTTCGGCGGCGGTTTCGGCCTTCGCAGTCCTGATCATTTCCCGGAGCCGGAAGACCAGAAAGAACGTAAACGGCGGCACTTACATGAAGGACGGCGGCCTGCAGTTTCGGGAGAGGAGCGACCGGTTCACCCATACGACGGTGGTGACCAGGAAGCTTCCGAAGGATAACGGGGGAAGCGCAGGCCATACGGGCCGCAGCTACAGCTCGTCCCATACCAGCAGCGGAGGCCACAGCCACGGCGGCGGGGGCCGGAGCTTTTAGAGGATGTACAGAGATTACCTGGAACAATATAATGAAGAAAGGAAACAGAGAACAATGGAAGAAAGAAAGAATCCTGTAGTGACGATCGAGATGGAGAACGGAAGCGTGATCAAGGCGGAGCTTTATCCGGAAACCGCTCCCAACACGGTGAACAATTTTATCAGTCTGGTGAAAAAAGGGTTTTATGATGACTTGATCTTTCACCGGGTGATCCGGGGCTTTATGATCCAGGGAGGCTGTCCGCTGGGGCAGGGAACCGGAGGCCCCGGCTATCAGATCAAGGGGGAATTTTCCGGCAACGGCGTGGACAACGATCTGGCTCATGATCCCGGCGTGCTCTCCATGGCCAGGGCCATGCATCCGGATTCAGCGGGCTCCCAGTTTTTCATTATGCATGAGAAGTCCCCTCACCTGGACGGCCAGTATGCGGCTTTCGGGAAGGTGATCGAGGGCATGGACGTGGTGAACGCCATTGCGGCTGTGCCGACCGGTTATGCCGACCGGCCGTTAGATGAGCAGAGGATGAAATGCGTGACGGTGGAGACCTTCGGAGTGGATTATCCGGAGCCGGAGAAGTGCTGATACGGCAGAAAAAGGGAAATGGGAACCGTTCGGGCCGCCTGCGGTTCCCATATGTCGTTGAGGAAAAGGGGGAAGGGTTATGAACATCGAGATCAGAAAAGAAGCGCAGGCGCTCCACAGCTACGTGGTAAACCTGCGGAAGCATTTCCACCAGCATCCGGAGCTTTCGCTGGAGGAGTGGGAGACATCGAAACGGATCCAGGAGGAGCTCACGGAGATTGGTGTTCCGGTCACTCCGGTGGCGGAGACGGGGGTCATCGGGCTGATCGGTTCGGGGGGGCCGGTGATTGCGCTGCGCGCAGACATCGACGCCCTGAAGGTGGAGGAGCAGAATGATATTGTATATAAGTCCTGTGTTCCGGGAGTCATGCATGCCTGCGGGCACGACGCCCACACGGCGGCGCTTTTGGGGGCGGCGAGGATTTTAAAGGCCCACGAGGATGAGCTGAACTGTACGGTGAAGCTGATTTTCCAGCCGGGGGAGGAGGTTTCCAAGGGAGCGAAAATGATCCTGGAAGCCGGCCACCTGGACCATGTGGAGCAGATCTTCGGACTTCACGTGTTTGCGGACATCCCGGTGGGCTATGTGAACATTGAGCCGGGCCCCAGGATGGCGGAATCCGATTATTTTAAAATTACCATCAAGGGCCGGCAGGGGCACGCCGGAAAGCCGCAGCAGTGCGTGGATGCGACGGTGGCGGCGGCGGCGACGATCCTGAACCTTCAGCAGATCGTCAGCCGGGAGACCAACCCCATCGATTCGGCGGTGGTGACCATCGGC
>CATJIW010000163.1 GCA_949740745.1 uncultured Lachnospiraceae bacterium
CGGACTCATTTTTCCTCCTCCCCCTTACATAAGGGCGCTGATGATGTTTTCCACCAGGCCGCCGAAGCCCATGAAGCTTAAGCTCGTGATTGCCGCAGAAACCAGCGTAATCGGAAGTCCCCTGAAGGATTCCGGCGGATCCGCATTCTCCACCCGCTGGCGCACGCCGCAGAACAGAAGCATCGCCACCAGGAAGCCGACGCCGGCTCCCACAGAGCAGATCAGCGCCTCCGCATAGGCAAAGCCGAAGCCGTAAGCCGCCATATCCGCAGAATAATTCTGGACCGCCAGGATTGTGACGCCCAGCACACAGCAGTTGGTGGTGATCAGAGGAAGATAAACGCCCAGGCTCTTATAAAGGGCAGGGATATAACGCTTCAAGGTAATCTCAATGAGCTGTACCAGCACCGCAATGACCAGGATGAAGATAATGGTCTGCATATAGGCAAGCCCTTCCTTATCCAAAAGGAACATCTGCAGCGGGAAGGTGACTGCCGTGGCAATGAACATGACCGCAATAACCGCAAGGCCCATGCCCACGCTGGAATCCAGCTTTTTGGAAACCCCCAGGAAGGGACAGATCCCCAAAAACTGCACCAACACGTAGTTGTTCACCAGAATCATGCTGAAGAAAATTGTCGCAAACGTCGCTACGCCTGAACTCATGCCTCAGTCCCCCCTTTCCCGTCTTTTCCCTGGCTGCAGGCAGAATCCGCATGGCCGCAGCCGGGGCAGTCGCCGCACATCTTCCGCTCGATGGGATGATTGGTCTTCTTTTCAATCCAGATGCAGAGGGCCATCAGGCAGCCGAAGACAAAGAAGCCGCCGGGAGCAGAGCCCACCACCGTCATTTTCTCCACGGAATCCGGAATCAGCTTGATGCCGAGCCAGGTGCCGGAGGCGATGATCTCGCGGATGCTGCTCATAAGGAACATAACCAGAATATAGCCCACGCCCATGCCCAGCCCGTCCAGGGCCGAATCGATCACCGTATTCTTACAGGCAAACATTTCCGCCCGTCCGAGAATGATGCAGTTTACCACGATCAGACTTAAAAACACGCCCAGGGTTTTGAAAAGCTCCGGCATATAAGCATGAAGCACCATCTCCACCACCGTCACGAAGGTGGCGATGATCACGATATAGCAGGGAAGGTGCACCTTGCCGGGAATCACCTTGCGGAGGGCGGAAATCACGATGTTGGAGCCAAGAAGCACGAAGGTCATGGAAAGACCCATGCCAAGGGCGCCGGACACCGTAGTTGTAACGGCCAGTGCGGAACAGCAGCCAAGCACCAGGCGGAGCACCGGGTTTTCCTTGATAATCCCGTTGGTAAATACCTTCCATTTGCTCTGTTTTTCATTCATGTCACTCCACCCCCTTTATTTCCTGATTGAAGCACGTCATGGCGCTGTTCACGGCCTCAAAAACCGCCGTGCTGGAATAGGTGGCGCCGCTTATGGAGTCCACCGGAGTCCCGGCTGCCACTTCCGCAGAGGCGTCCCAGCCGATGAATTTTTCAGAAAACTCCGAAGCGCCCGCCTTGCTGCCGATGCCGGCAGTCTGGGTCGAAGCGTCCACCTGGATGCCTGTGATAATCCCATCCGCATCAAATGCCACGTACACCGTCACGTCCTTGCCGGAATAGCCGGAGGCCAGGGCCTTTACGGCCGCCTTTCCGTCCGCCGTGCGCACGGCGCTCTCCACACCCTCGGTGGTAGTTTCTAAATTGCTTAAGCCATTTGCGTCTGTCCCCTCGGGAAGCACCGAAAGGAACGCCTTCTGGGTCGCCAGAAGCTCATTTTCCCTGATCAGGGGAGCCGTCTGTCCGTTGAGCCACGCAAGCAGCGCACCGCAGGCGGCACAGATCACCAGAAGCACCAGAATCGGAGAAATAATACTTTTGTAAACGCTCTCCTTTGTGTTTTCCGTTGTGTTTGCCATTATGCCTTGCCCCCCTTCCCGTCTGCTTCGGGAGCAGCCTTTTTCGCTTTTTTCTTTTTCACAAAGCCAAGGGGAATCTGGTGGCTCCACTCGTTAAACCAGGGAGTCAGCAGGTTTCCTAAAAGAATGGAATAGCTTCCGCCGCCGTTCATGCTGCCGAAGCGGCGGATCGCAAAGACAACGACGCCGATAAAAATCCCGTACATGACGCGCCCCTTGGCATTGAAGGGACTGGTCACATAGTCCGTGGCCATAAAGACCGCACCGAACAAAAGGCCGCCGCTCATAACCTCCACCAGGGCGTTGTGAACGCTTCTGTCCGCAATCAGCGCCAGGATAAAGACCGTCAGGATAATGCTGGCCGGGATCGAAATGTTGATCACCCGCCGGATCAGCAGATAGGCAAGGCCCAGCAGGATGGCGATGGCGCAGGTCTCGCCCAGAACGCCGCCCCGGATGCCGATCACCATGTCGATCAGGCTTACCGTGCTCTTATCCACCGTCTCGGCAAGAACCGTGGCGGAAGAAATCGCATCGGCCACGCCCCTGGGATGGACATAATTGGTCATAGAGCCCGTAAAGCCCAAAAAGAGGACGATACGTCCCACCAGAGCGGGGTTCGCAAAATTATACCCCAGTCCGCCGAACAGCTGCTTGGTAATGATAATCGCCACGAAAGCGCCCACGATACAAATCCAGAAGGGCATGTTCGAGGGCAGGTTCATCCCCAGGATCACGCCGGTCACACAGGCGGAAAGATCCGAAACGGGGATCTTCTTATGCAGCAGCTTACAGTACAGATACTCAAAGCCCATGCAGGCCGCTGTGGTCACCAGAATTACCATAAAGGCCCGGAAGCCGAAAATCAGCGTCGCCGCCACAATACAGGGAACCAGAGAAATGAGCACGTCGCCCATTAACCCCTGGGTGCTTGCTTTATCCCGGATATGGGGAGAGGCAGTTACGATCAAATGCCCGTTCATCATTAATTTCCCCCCTTCTCTCTTTTTGTTTTCAGATACCAGGCCTTCGCAAGCGTCGTGTTCTGAGAGATCAGGCGCTTGGCCGGGCAGGCATAGGTACAGCTTCCGCAGGCAACGCAAAGGTCCACGTTGCACTTCTCCAGCCGTTCATAATCCTTCTGCTCAAAGGCCTCCGCAATATGTACCGGCTCCAGTCCCATGGGACAGGCCGTGATACAGCGGCCGCATCGGATGCAGGGCCCCGGTTCGGGAATTTCCGCCTTCTCCCTGGAAAACAGGATCAGGCCGTTGTTCTGCTTAAGCACGGGAAAATCCATTCCCGGCGAGGCGCCGCCCATCATGGGGCCGCCGAAGATCACCTTGCCAAGCTCGACGCCCTCCCGGATGCCGCCGCAGGCCTCTACCACGTCCCGGTACAGGGTGCCGATGGGCACCTCGATATTCTGAGGCTTCGCAATGGCGTCGCCCTCCACCGTAAGACGCTTGGTGACAAGGGGCAGGCCCGTCTTCATATATTTCCCCAGAGTGGAAACGCTGGTCACATTCATGATCACACATCCGCAGTCCGCCGGGAGTCCCGGCTTTCCGGCCTCCGTAAGCTGCGGCACCTCTCTGCCGGTGCAGGTCTCAATAAGCGTCTTCTCCGCCCCCTGCGGGTAACGCATGGGAAGCTCCTTCACCTCCACGCCGGACATCTTCTCCGTCAGAGAAGACAGTAATTCGATGCATTCCGGCTTGTTCCCTTCAATACCGATGATGCAGCGGCCGATCCCGCAGTGCTTCATCACCGCCGAAATGCCGGAAACGATCATGTCGCTGCATTCCAGCATCTCACGGGTATCCGTGGAAAGATAAGGCTCGCACTCGGCCCCGTTGATAAGCAAGGTATCAATGGTATCCGCCGCCAGCTTCACATGAGTCGGGAAGCCGGCTCCGCCCACCCCCACCAGGCCGCAGGCCTGGATGGCCGCAAGCAGGCTCTTCTTATCGGTCACCTCCGGAGGCACGCAGGCCGGATCCACCGCCTGCTCCCCGTCCGCCGTGATAACCACCGCCTTGCAGACTGCGCCGTTCACCATGTGAAAAGCCGGGCTCACTTCCTTTACCGTGCCCGACACGCTGGAATAAATATTTGCGCTGACAAAACCGCCTGCCTTGCCGATCAGGGTTCCCACCTTGACCGCGTCCCCCTTCTGGACCACCGGCTCCGCAGGCGCGCCGATATGCATGGACATGGGAATGACCACCTGCTCCGGAGCAGGCATCTTCACCGTGGCAAGAACCGCCGTCGGCTTGTCATGAGGCGCACTCACGCCCTTTGCAGAGCGTTTCAGAAATTTTAGCATAAACTCCTAGTCCCCCATTTCTCTATAAATAGACACTACAGGTAGTCTAACCTTTTTTCCCTGCCCTGTCAAGATAAATTGCACAACAAATCCCATTGTTTTCAGTTAATTTGTTACGTTATTAACAAAACAATCTCCCCGGAACGGAGGCACCGCCATGGCGCCGGAACGAAAGAACGCCGCCCGCAAACCCCAAAGCGGACGGCGTTCTTCCAGCCTTTATCTATGATCCCCTGATATCGCTTCCTTCTGCAGCTTCCCTTCTTCAGCGCGCCTTCCGGATCACGGTTCCGTTCCGCACCCCGTTCGGCTTATCATCCTTCAGGGCGGTCTTTCCTCCCACGATCACATAACGCATTCCGGCCGCCGTGGCGGCGGGCTCCTCGAACGTGGCCCGGTCCGTGACCGCATCCGGATCAAAAATAATAATGTCCGCACGTTTCCCGGACTCCAGCCGCCCGATTTCCTCCAGACGGAAGCGGTCCGCCACGGAGGAAGTCAGTTTGGCAATCACGGACTCTAAAGGTATCTCCATTTCTCTGGAAAGGCGGAGCATTTTCGCATAGCATCCATATGTGCGGGGATGGGGATACTCTCCGTAAGGCATGGCGTCCCCGCCGCACAGATACAGCGGAGACCCAAGCAGGGTCATGGTATCCTTCATCAAAATACGGGAAAGCTCCGGATCCTCCTCCGCTTCGCTGCCCACGTAATTGATATCCAGCTCAGATTCCACAAGAAGGTCCAGAAGCATCTCGTCAAGCTCCTGTCCCCGCTCCGACCGGACGTCACGGATCAGCCTTCCGCCGTACTCCGGGCGGCCTCCCACGTGACCGAAGCGGGGCGGCTTCCCGTTTCCCATGGCCGTAATCCCCAGAAGGTACGGCATCTCCTCCCTGATGCGGGCCCGCAAAGCCGGGTCCTTCAGGTTCTCCAGGGTCCGTTTAAAGCCTCCCTCCACGGCCCATCCGGGAAGGACGGCATGGATAAACGTGCTTCCGGACAGATAGGGAAGGGTCTCCAGGGTAAAATCGCAGCCCCTTTTGTTGGCTTCGGCGATCTTTCCCAAAAGCCGCTCCGGCCGGCCGTGATCATAAGGATACTTCGTCCTGTAATGCAGGATATGGATCCTGGCCCGGCTCTCCTCTCCCACCCGGATAATCTCGTCCAGGGCGCTCTCCGGCTCTCCCTGCTTCGGATAACGGATATGAGCCAGGAACGTGCCGTCATGCTCCTTCAGCTTCTTTGCCAGAAACACCAGCTCGTCAAAATCCGCATAGGCACAGGGATAGTAGGACAGCCCTGTGGACATTCCGATGCAGCCGGCCGCCATGGCCTCATCCACGATCCTCCCCATGGCCGAAAGGCGGCGTTCCCGGTCCTGCGTCCGGTTGTAAAAGCCGGAGGCCGCAATCCTGGCCGCATTGTGGGCCGCCGCCACGGCCACGTTGATTCCCGCCCCTTCCACCTCCCTCATATACCCCTCGAAGGAAGAAAAATCGCGGTTCAGCAAAACGGGATCATAGCCGAACAGGCCCGCGCTGTATTTCATGTTCTCCTCAAGAAGCTCCCGCTCCAGAGGGACAAAGCCGAGCCCGCACAGGCCGACTACCTCCGTGGTCACTCCCTGGCACAGATCGAACTCCTGTCCGGGATTCTTTAACAGATCCAGATCCGCATGGGAATGGGAATCGATCAGCCCCGGAGATACCACGTTTCCCCCCGCATCGATCACCTCGTCCGAAAACTCTTTGGGACAGGTCCCGCCGACCTTTGCGATCCGGTCTCCCTTTACCAAAACGTCTCCCGAAAAAGCGGGCGTACCGTTCCCGTCGATGATCCGCCCGTTTTTAATCAACAGCGAATATTCTTTGCTCATTCTGTCACCTCCGCTCCTGGCCCCGGCATCCTCAGCCCAGCTTTGAAAGCGCCCGTTCCATCCGGTCCATGCCCTCTGCGATCTTCTCCATGGAATTGGTATAGGCGATCCGCACGCACCCAGGCGCCCGGAAAGCGCCGCCGGGCACAATGGCCACGTGGGCTTCCTCCAGAATGTAGCTGCACAAGTCAAAGGAATCCCTGATTTCTCTCTCCCCGTATTTTTTCCCGAAATAATGGCTTACGTCGGGAAGCAGATAGAAGGCTCCGTCCACGTTGGCGCAGGTGATCCCCTCCATGGAGGTCAGGCGGCCGTAGGCATAATCCTTCCGTCTGGCATACTCCGCCACCATCTCCTTAACGCTCTCCTCGTTATGCCTTAAGGCCTCCACCGAAGCCCACTGGACAAAGGTGGTGCCGTTGGAGGTGGTATGGCCCTGGATGGCGCTGATGCCTGCGGCGATCTCGGCAGGAGCCGCCGTATAGCCGCACCGCCAGCCGGTCATGGCAAATGCCTTGGACATACCGTTGATAAGAATGGTATGGTTATAGGCCTCCTCTGAGAACGAAGCTACACACTCGTGAACCTTTCCGTTATAAATAAGCTTCTCGTACACTTCATCGGAAATAATATAAAAATCATGCTCAACCGCCAGGCCGGCCAGCTTCTCCAGGCTTTCCCTGGTGTAAACGGCCCCTGTCGGATTGTTGGGCGTATTGATTATAATGGCCGCAGTCTTCGGCGTGACGGCTTTTTCGACGGCGGAAATATCAAGCTGGAAGTCCTCTTTCGTATCCACGCACACCGGCACGCCGCCAGCCAGCTTGACAATCTCCACATAGCTCACCCAGCCGGGCATGGGGATAATAACCTCATCCCCCCTGTTGACTACGGCCATAACCGCATTGTTCAGAGCCTGCTTCGCCCCGGTAGACACACAGATCTGAGAGGGCTCATAAATAACGCCGTTGTCCCGCTCAAGCTTCTCGCAGACGGCTTCCCGGAGCGCTGCAATTCCGGGCACGTTGACATATCTGGTCTTCCCCTCATCAAGAGCCCTCTTGCATAACTCCCTGATGTTTTCCGGCGTGTCAAAACCCGGTTCTCCGGCATTCATGCCGATCACGTCCACGCCCGCCGCCCTCAGGTCGGCCACGACGCCTTCCAGCTCACAGGTAGCGGAAGGGGTAATATTTTTGGCAATGCTGCTCAGCATAATTCTCCTCCTTACTCTCCCCTGACCCCTGCGCCCACGAACCGCACGGCGGCCTTCGCCAGCACAAGGGTGGGATCGATATTCGGCCTGTTAACCCGAAACAGGTCAAAGGCCACCGGGAGCTCCGTGCAGCCAAGGACCAGCGTCTGGGCCCCGTCCGCAAAAAGCTCTTCTATCGCCTCGTAAAATCCGGTCAGGTCAATGGACAGGTTTCCGGCCTTCACGCCTTTGTAAATCACGTCCATGACCGCCTTCTGTCGATTGGGGGAGGGCATGCACATCCCGATTCCCATGGCATCAAACACGGTTTTATAGACCCCGGACCGGCAGGTCCCGTCGGTGGCCAGAAGCCCGGCCCGTTTTATTCCCTTCCGTCTTGCTTCCTTCGCAGTCTCCTCGATCATATTGAGGAAGGGGATATCCACAAAGGGAGTGATCCGGTCATAAAAATAATGGGCCGTGTTGCAGGGCATAATAAGCACGTCGGCCCCCATGCCCTCAAGCCTTACGGCGCTCTTTGCCATCTCCGGGACCGGGTCCCTTCCGCCCGACAAAATGGCGGCGGTCCGGTCCGGAATCTCCGTATTGTTGTCAATGCAGACCCGGACATGCTCCTGGTCGCTTTTTGCATCCGTAACCTCCACGATTTTGCGGAACAGGTCGCTGGTCGCCAGAGGGCCCATGCCCCCGATAATTCCGATGGTCTTCTTCATAACAGTGCAATTCCTCCCTGATTTTTTATCCTCTGCGTTTTTTACGGCAGCATCCCTTCAGCCTCGTAAAACCAGTTCCCAGTATAACCGTTTTCCGAAAACTATTCAAGGAACTATTCCACATGGATTACAAAATCGGGACAGGAGGTCTCACACCGGCCGCACTTCACACAAGCCTCTTCTCTGGCCGCCTCCACGTAATTGTAGCCCTTCTTATTTACATGGTTCGTAATCTCAAATACGTTTTTCGGACAGATATTCATGCAGATCTTACAGCTCTTGCAAAGCTCTTTGTCAATATATACTGCCACGGTAAATCCCTCCTTTTTATAAAAGTCTCCGGACGGCCTCCACCATCTCCGCCGGATTTTTCACCACGCAGACACCCGCATCCCGAAGGGCCGCAATTTTCGTCTCCGCCGTGCCCACGTTTCCGTTCACAATGGCTCCCGCATGGCCCAGGCTTTTCCCCTGGGGGGCGTGCCGCCCCACGATCAGAGAGACCACCGGCTTCTTTACATGCGCCTTGATATAGGCCGCCGCCTCTTCCTCGGAGCCGCCGCCGATCTCGCCAAGGAGCACGATCACGTCCGTGTCCGGATCCTTCTCATAAAGGGCCACTGCGTCTTTCTGGGTAAAGCCCCAGACAGGGCCGCCGCCAAGGGCCGCCACGCCGGACTGGCCGATCCCCGCATCCGTCAGGGTCTTTCCAATCTCATAAGAGAGCGCGCCGCTTTTGGATACCACGCCGACCCGTCCCTTTGTGAAGAACCGGACAGGATGGGCGCCCACCTTGCAGACGCCGGGAGCGATCACGCCGGCGCATCCGGGCCCCACCAAAATCGTGTCATAGGCCCTGGCATAGGCGATGATCTCCACCACGTCGTGGAGGGCGATCTCCTCGGTCGTAAGAATCAGCAGCCTGATCCCTGCGTCGATAGCCTCGAAGCAGGAATCCCTGGCCCCGGCCGGCGGCACAAAGCTGATGACCGTGTCAAAGTCATGGGCCGCCTTTGCTTCGGATACATAATCATAGACCGGCACGCCGCAGACCTTTTGTCCGCCCTTTCCCGGCGTCACGCCGGCTACGATGCCGGTTCCCGCCTCCAGCATGGCCTTTGTCTGCAGGGAACCGGACCTCCCCGTAATGGCCTGTACTAACACCCTGGAATCCTTGTTGATCAGGATCGACATGTCCCCGCACCTCCTTCCACCGTATGGACAAATTCCTTCACCGTGTCGGCCAGAACGCCGCAGGCGGGCATTCCCGCCTCCTTCATGGTCTTAAGCCCCTCTTCCTCCATGGTGCCGCACATTCTCGTGTAAACGGGTATTTTCACATCATGCTCCTTTACATATTTCGTGATACCAAGCGCCATGTTGTCCATCCGGTTAAAGCCGCCAATCAGCACGATCAGGACGCCCTTCACCTCCGGATGTCCCGTAAGGGTCAAATCCATGGCCCGGTACATGACCTCCTCCGTAGTCATGCCTCCCAGCTCGCAGAAGCTTGCCACGCGGCCTCCGGCGTCATTTAACAGATCCAGTGTCAGCATGCCGGTACCCGCCCCGTCGGAAATCAGGCCCAGATCCCCGGAAAGGGGTACATAGGTAATGGTGGTCGGCTCTTTTTCCGGCGCCCTGTAGGCGTGCAGCCGTTCCCTGGCCTCCTCCAGCTCCAGGAGCTTCGCCTGCATGCGGCGGGCGTGTCCGTCAATCACAAACTTGGAATCCATAGCTATAAGCTTTCCCCCCGCCAGCCCCAGCGGATTAATCTCCACCAGAAGGGCTCCGGTCTGAAAGAATGCCTTCTGCACCTTTTTCACCAGCTCAAAAAGCTCCTGCCGATCCTCCACCCGAAGCTTCTTCGCCAGATAGCTGAGCTGATATCCCTTAAGCCCCGTGAAGGGATCAATCTCCAGCTTCACGATCTCCTCCGGGTTCTCCTCTGACACTGTCTCGATGTCCATTCCACCCATGCGGCTGGCGATCAGGGTCGGCCTCGCCGTTCCCTGCAGGGTGATTGAAAGGTAAAGCTCCCTCTCCGCCTTCAGCATCTGCTCTGCCAGCAGCCCGTGGACCTTATGTCCCCTGATCTCCATGTTCAGGATAGCATGGGCATGCCTCCTGTAATCCTCCTCATTTTCGCAGACTCTGACGCCGCCGGCCTTTCCTCTTCCCCCGGTCATAACCTGGGCCTTAAGGACAAAAGGAAACTCCATGGGAGCCGCCTCCCCCTCCGAGACGATCAGCCGGCTCTCCGGCACGGGAATTCCGTACTCCCGCATCAGGCTCTTGCCTTCATATTCAAATAAGTTCATGGCCTCTCCTTATCTGTTATACAGGCTGTGCTCCTTCGCATAAGCGGCTCCCGCTTCCACCGCTTTGAAATTGAGCTCCACAAACCTGGGATTTACATTGTCCTTCACCACGTCCAGAAGATCCTCATGGCCGATCAGGCCAAGGGCCTCTCCAAGGAAGCCCAGCATGACCATGTTGGCCGCCATGCGGTTCCCAAGATCCACTGCGATCTGGGTAGCCGGGACTGAAAAGGTATGCCGGATGGGACGGGTCAGGTTCGTCACCAGATCCGGGTCAATCACCAGGACGCCGTCCTCTTCCAGTGTAGGAATATATTTCTCATAAGCCGTCTGGAACATGGCCACCATCAGGTTCTTTTTCTCCGCCACGGGAGAATTAATGGCCTTCCTGTCAATGATCAGCTCCGCCTGACACTGGCCGCCTCTGGCCTCCGAGCCGTAGGACTGGGTCTGCACCGCATACAGATTGCCCCTGGTCACGGCGGTCGTTCCCAAAATCACGGCAGACAAAATGATCCCCTGTCCGCCGAACCCGCACAGGGTAACTCTCTGGGGATATGTAATCATCTCCTTCTCCTCCTTACATCAACTCATTGGTGCCCTCATAGACGGGCTTTTCCACACGTATGTACTCGCCGCACCGAAGCCGGCCCTCCCGCTCCTTTTGACTCATCCCCTCTGCCTGTGCATCCGTATACGTGTGCTCTCTGATCCATGCAGTCACCGCATTTGGATCACCGGTTTTTAAAGCATAGCGGCCGAAATGGGTCGGGCACTGGGAAACAATTTCGATCAGGGAGAACCCTTTGTGGGTCAGGGCCCGCTCCATCGCCTTTTTGCACTGGGCCGGCTGGGCCGTGGTCCACCGCTCCACGTGGGTGGCACCCGCCGCCTGAGCCAGGGCGCACACGTCGAATCTCGGCTCCGCACTTCCGTAAGGGGTCGTCATCGTTCTCGCCTTTTCCGGCGTGGTGGGAGCCACCTGTCCTCCCGTCATGGCGAAATTCATGTTGTTGACCATAACCACCGTCACGTCCAGATTCCTCCTGGCCGCGTGGATCAGATGGTTGCCGCCAATGGAAGCCACATCGCCGTCCCCGGCAAAAATCACCACGGGCGTGTCCGGCTTCATCATTTTTACGCCGGCGGCCCAGGCCAGCGTCCTTCCATGGACGCCGTGGAAGAGATCTGTCTTAATATAAACGGGAATCCTGGCCGTACAGCCCACCCCTGCGACGTGGACCATCCTCTGCGGATCCAGCCCCGCCTCCTCCAGCGCCTGCAGATAATAATTCAGCACCTGCCCGCATCCGCAGCCGGAGCAGAAAAAGTGCGGAAGCTTCTCCGGCCTTAAATATTTTCTTCTGGGATTGATCTTCAGCTCATTCATCTTACCGAACCCCCTTTTTGATCTCTTCTAAAATTTCATGGCCGGTATGTACCAGGCCCAGGTTTTTGGTGACAGGAATGACCGGACAGCGGCCCTTTGCCGCCCGCGCAATCTCATTCACATATTTGCCCATATTCATTTCCACCGCAAAAATGCCCTTCACTTCCTTCGCCGTCCCGGCAATGGCCTTTTCCGGCACAGGCCACACGTTGCACAGCTTAAGGACGCCCGCCCGGATCCCGCACTCTCTGGCAAGCTCTGCCGCCTCGACGGCAGGGCGCACCTCGCTTCCGTAAGCGATAAGCGCATATTCCGCATCATCCATCAGGATCCGCTCCGTCCGGCAGATCCTGTCCGCATTCTCCTTTATCTTCCCGCAGATTCTTTTATATAACCGGTCAAATACCACAGGATCCCAGTCAATGCTTCCCTTTTCATCATGAGGATTCAGGGAATAAATCGTATGGTAGCCCTCTCCCAGGGGGGCCGCCTCAGGGCACCCGGCCTCCGGCGCCGCAAAAGGCATGTAGGCCTCCGGCGCACAGGAAGTATACGCCCTTTGATACAGGTCGATCTTCGAAGCCTCCGGGATATCCAGCCGCTCCCTCATCAGGGCAATGGTGGTCTCCGACATGACGATCACCGGATTCCGGTATTCCTCCGCCAGATTAAAAGCCCAGATGGTGTAATCATAAAGCTCCTGAACGGAAGAGGGGCAGACCACGATGGCCTCGTAATCACCGCTGGCCCCGTAACGCATCTGATACACGTCGGCCTGGCTGGCATAATTCTCCCCCCGGCATCTCTGCACGTCGGCAATAACCAGAGGCGCCTCGACGGTGTAGGCATAGCCGAGCCCCTCCTGCATATAATTGAAGCCGGCGCTGGCCGTGGCCGTCATAACCCTGCCGCCCGCCAGAGACGCTCCCGTACAGGCAAAAATGGAAAAGAGCTCATCCTCCCCCTGTACGAATTTCCCGCCCACCTCCGGCAGTCTCTGGGACATCCTCTCGGAAATCTCATTGGCGGGAGTAATGGGATATCCGCCGAAGAAATTACATCCGGCGCTGACGGCGCCTTCCACAAGTGCGTAGTTGCCCAGCATAAAATGTACGCCGGTCTTTACGCGGTTCTCTGATGCTTTTACGATTGGCATATCGTATTCTCCTTTCCCACTGCCGGGCCCGTCCCCCCCCCGGAAGCGGCTTCTTTTTGTATATTATATATTGTCGACAATATTACGTCAAGTAGTTTTCTATCATTTTACACAAAAGAAAAACTCCAAACCGTTTCCTTTTTGTAAAATTTCCGGAAAACTACTTTAACACGTCTCCGATCACCCGCTTCGCATTCTCTCTGGCGGCAAGCTCTACCTGCCGTTCCGTAAGACCCGCCCTTTTAAGCCCCTCCCAGAGAAGGCCCATCCGGTCCGGCGAGGGGATCTCCAGCCGGCCGCCCACGCCGTCCAGGTCGGAGCCAAGAGCCAGCACCTCCTCGCCGCCGCAGTTCACGATATGCTTCGCATGGGCCGCCAGGCGGCTCACGGTGCTTTCCCTGCAGTCCGGCCGCTCCGCCAGAAACTCACAGGCAAAATTCACGCCTGTCACCCCGCCTCTTTCCCCCAAAAGCCGGAGCATGCCGTCGCTTAAATTCCTGGAACAAAAAGTAAGCGCCCTGGCATTGGAATGGGATGCGATAAAAGGCTTTTCGGAAACGGCCGCCACGTCATAGAAGCCCTCGTCGGAGAGATGAGACACGTCCACCAGCATCCCCAGCCCGTTCATGTAACGGACTGCCTCCTTCCCGAAATCCGTAAGGCCGCTTCCCCGGCCGCCGAAGGCCCCGTCCCGGTAATTGGCCCTGCCGAAGCAGTTGTCGGCGTTCCAGGTGAGGGTAATGAGGCGGACGCCCCGGTCATAAAAGCCCTTCAGCCGCTCAAGGCTCCCCCGCACCGCCCGGCCGTCCTCCAGAGTCAGAAAAGCCGACATCCTTCCTGCCCTCTCATTCTCTTCCAAATCCTTCCTTCCAAAGGCCATGGAAATCTCGTCCCCATGCTCTCTGCAGGCGTTTTCCAAGCAGGAGGCCAGCCGCCCGATATAGGCGTCGTCCCATTCCTCCGGGGAAAGCTCCCCCGAAAGGGCGCTGCAAAGGCCCTTCTCCCGAAACTCCGAAAGCCCCTCTTCATCCGGCATCCAGACTGCGAAAAACTGAGCGAGGCAGTCCCCCTTCTTAAGCCGTTTAAAATCCACGGCCATGTCGTTTTCACAGAGGCTGCCGCCCTCCCCCGCAAACATCATCAGCGTGTCGCAATGCAGGTCAATATACTTCATGCTTCTCCTCCAAAAGTCTGATCAGTTCTGTCCTTCCCATGGAAGCAAAGGACGACGCTTCTGAAGTCACCTGCTCCGAAAGCTCCCGCTTCCTTTCCTGAAGCTTCAAAACGCCCTCCTCGATGGTATCCTTTGCAATCAGCCGGAACACCGACACCACCTTTTTCTGCCCGATGCGGTGGGCCCGGTCCGTGGCCTGGTTTTCCGCCGCCAGATTCCACCAGGGATCATAATGGATCACCACGTCGGCCGCCGTCAGGTTCAGTCCCGTCCCGCCCGCCTTCAGAGAGATCAAAAACACCGGGACCTCATCGTGGTTAAAGGCGTTCACCAGGGCCAGGCGCTCTTCCTTCCCCGTCTTCCCCGTCAGTTTATAATATGCGGTCCCCTCCGCCGAAAGCCGCTTTTCCAGAATTTCCAGCATGGAGGTGAACTGGGAAAACAGAAGGACCTTGTGGCCTCCCGAAACGGCGTTCGTCACCAGCTCCAGGCAGGTCGCAAGCTTCGCCGACCCGCCCTCATACTCCTCATAGCAAAGAGACGGATCGCAGCAGATCTGCCTGAGCCTTAAAAGCTCCGCCAAAATCTGCATCTGCTCCCTCCTGTATTCTTCCTCTCCGGAATCCTCAAGCCTCTTCCGGAGCAGAAGAGCGCGGGCGTTGTAAAGCTCCCTCTGCTTCTCCTCCAGCCTGGAATAAACGGTATGCTCCAGCTTGTCGGGCAGCTCCTTCAGCACGTCCTTTTTGCATCTGCGCAGAAGGAACGGCGCAATAAGCCGGTTCAGCCTCTTTAGCTCCTTTTTCCCCTCCCCCTTTGCAATGGGAAGCTCATACTCCTTCTTAAACCGGGCATATCCATAGAGGAAGCCCGGCATCAGGAAGTCAAAAATGCTCCACAGGTCGCTGAGCCGGTTTTCAATGGGAGTCCCCGTCAATGCAAACCGGGTCCTTGCCCGGATCTGCTTTACCGCCTCCGCATTCCTTGTGACATGATTCTTGATATACTGGGCCTCGTCCAGAATCAGGAACCGGAATTCTTTCTTTTCGTAGAGCAGGGCGTCTCTTCTTAAAAGCTCGTAGGAGGTGATCATGACCTGCGCCCTCCCCTTCTGCCCCCAGAGTATCTCCCTCCGGTCCGGTACGCTTCCCGCCACCACCATGACGGAGAGCCCCTTTCCAAACCGCCGGATCTCGCTTTCCCAGTTGTACACCAGGGACGAGGGACATACGATCAGTGCCTCCAAATCCGGATGCTCCGCCGCCTCCGACAAAAGAAGGGCAATGATCTGGATGGTCTTCCCAAGGCCCATGTCATCGGCCAGAATTCCGCCAAAATTCAAAAGATCCAGAGTCTTCAGCCAGAAAAAGCCCTTTTTCTGGTAGTCTCTCAGCACCTCCTCCAAAGAATCCGGGACAGAAAATTCCCCCTCCTCCCAGGAGCTCATGGCCCGGATCACCGACTGAAACGCCTCGTTCCTGCGAACCTCCATGGAGCCTCCCTCTCCCAGGACCCGGTCCACGAACAGGCTCCGGTAGCCGGGAAGGCGGATTGTGCCAAAAGACCGCTCCCCCTCCAGGGCCAGCCCCCTGGAAAGCTCCGAAAGCGTCTCAAACCCGGAATCCTCCAGCCGGATAAAGTCCCCCGACTTCATCCGGTAAAACCGTTTCTTCATCTGATAGGCCGAAAGGATCCTCCCGATCTCCTCTTCGGGAATATCTCCCACGTCCACCGCAAGGTCCAGCCACCCGCTCTCCAGGCTGACGCCAAAAGAAAGCTTCCTTCCGGGCAGGATCCTCCGATCTTCCATGGACTGGCTCAGATAAACCTGCCCTCTGGCCTCAAACTCTCCAAGGCCCCGGTCCAGAAGCCGGAACAGCGCTTCCTCATCGTCCCGGACCGCAAAGCATTCCTCCCCGGCATACCGGCCGGTAAAATATTTCCGGATCAGCGTCCCCGCCATCATTTCTCCCGCCTGGTCCCGGAAGGTTTCCGCACGTCCTTCCGGAGAAAAAGGCGTATATTTCTTTTCCCCGTACCAGAATTCCGTCCGAAGCGTCACCTCCGAGGCAGACGGGCTGTCAAAATAAAACTTCACCGTAAGAGGGGCGGCATGATACTGCTCCAGGTCGCCCCCCAGCGGCTCCACGGCCACATACTCCGATATCTTTGGAAGCACGTAATCACAGAAGGCCGGAAAATCCTTCCCCGCAATCTCTGCCGAAAGCCCCCGCTCCCCCGTCTCCATGGAACGGACGAACTCTCTGAGGACGCTGCTGCAGGCCCGGTCGCAGCAGTAAAGCACCTCTCCCCGAAGCAGGTAAAGCTTCCGCTTTCCGTAAAAAGCCTGCACGTGGTCCAGCAAAGAAATCCGAAACCCGTCCCGCCCCAGAGTCCGGACCGTCCCCATCAGCCGGGGATTCTCCTTCCGTACCCGAACCTGCCTGACGTCGGACGCTGCTCCTGAGACCTCCACCGTCCAGCCGGCAAGCACCTTCATAACACTGTCACAGGCGCCGGGAGACAATTCAAATTCCCGCAGGGTGGGCTTTGGCGAGCTGCGGTATGTCATAAACCTCTGATACACGGAAAGATAATCCGACACCAGGCGGACCACCTCCTCGGCCAGCCTGGCCGAAGCCGGTTCAAAGGCGCTCATGCTGTGATAAAAGGCAAGCTGTTTCCCGTACTCCACGTAATCCTCGCCTTCCAGCGCCGTGACAAAGGAGCTTAAGTCCCTTATCTGGTACATCCTCGCATTCCCCGCCTTCAGCGACAAAAACAGCTTCCCCTCGGAAGCCCTCAGGGACGGCTCCAGACGAATCTTTTCGTCCATGCCGAAAATCGCGGCCTCCCGCAAATCCCTCCCGGTATAGCTCTGAAGCATCCGGCGTACCTTGAGCGGCGTGGACACCCTGGGCATGACCTCCTCCCGTTCCGTCTCCATGGCCAAAAGGGCTGCCGCCACCTCATGACGGCACAGCCCTTTATATTCCCTGTGAACCGGACACTGGCAGGATGCCTGATAGAGGCGGTCGCCTTTGACAAGCAGCGACACCCGCCAGCTCTTAGCCCCCTCCTGGGCCAGCGCCCGCACCTTCTCCTCGCCTTTCCAAAAGCTCTCGCTGGAGAGGAGCCGCACTTTCCCCCGCAAAAACAGCTCCTCTCCCCGCTCATACTCCGCCCGGCTTCTTGCCTGCCGCCTGACTGCGTCCTCCGAACCTGCCATTCTCTCCTCTTTCCGGCGCACCTCTCACGCCCCTCCGGCTTTTAAAACTATGTTCGACCCTTACATTCTGTCCGGCGCTTCAAAGCCGAGAAGCCCGATACAAGTCTCCAGAATCCGCCGCACCAGCCCCAGC
>CATJIW010000164.1 GCA_949740745.1 uncultured Lachnospiraceae bacterium
CCGCAACTAGACATTTTGTGTCATGCCCAGATAGCTCAGTTGGTAGAGCAGAGGACTGAAAATCCTCGTGTCGCTGGTTCGATTCCGGCTCTGGGCATTTTTTCATGCTTAAATACTGAAATAAAACAGGATCCCGGAAAACAGGATCCTGTTTTATCTTTTAGGATAAGGAAGTCCGAAGGACTTTCCTATAAGATAAAAAGCCCTTCGGGGAATGTGCACGCAAATACAAAGGTAATATGTCGCAGACGCGATGCATTTGCGGCGCAGAATTTCGCCATGCGAAATTTTATTTTGCATAATTTTTAGAGTTCCAGGATTTTTGATACTGCGCTCATGGGGCTGGCAGGGACGCGAAGCTTTGGAATTACATTTTCGGCTCCTTCTCCGTATACGGTGCCGTAGCTTAACATGGAGCGGAATTCTTCCATGCTGTTCCATGGATTAAAGCCGGAGGCTCGTGCCGAAAGATAGGAATCAAGCTGGCTGTCAAATTTGTAGATAACCCACCAGACAATGTCTTCGGCAAGATCCTGGTTTTTTTCGAAGTGCAGCTTCAATTCCATCTCTTTCGCAAGGGAGGCCATATCTTCCCGGAGGGAGTCGGCCTGAGCCTTTGTCATGGGCGGGCTGAAGGCAAGGTATTTAGCCTCGCAGGCAACGCATTCGCCGAAGGCGGCTGTCATTCCAAGAATAAAGGAAAGCTTTTCGATTTTATTTTTCATAGGGTACCTCCGGAATTTATCCTGAAAGATAGCTGTCAGAATGATGTTTGATTTTATCATTATAGCATGGGGGATCATAAAAGTAAGTTGTTTATCTTACAAATTTTGATATAAAGGGATATAGAGCCTGTTATGGCAAAGATAGATTATATAACAGGAATCCTCCCTTCGTCCGGGTTATCCCAGCATGACGTCCAGCAGCATCATGACCGCGAAGCCCGTAACGATTCCCATGGTTGCGGTGTAGGGCTGCGCCTTTTGATTTTGCTGGCATTCCGGGATCAGCTCATGGACAGCGACCAGGATCATGGCGCCGGCGGCAAAGGAAAGGGCAAAAGGCAGTATGGCTTCCACGTAGACTACCAGCATGGCGCCGATTACTCCGGCGATGGGCTCTACCAGACCGGATGCCTGCCCTAAAAGAAAGCTCTTTTTTCTGGAATAACCTTCCCTCCTCAGAGGAATGGAGACGGCAGCGCCTTCCGGAAAGTTTTGAAGGCCGATACCGACAGCGATAGTGATGGCGCCCATAAAGCTTTCCATCGGATGGCTGCCTCCCTGAAGTGCGCCGAAGGCAACGCCTACGGCCAGGCCCTCCGGTATGTTATGAAGAGTAATGGAAAGGATCAGCATGATAATGCGGTTTAATCTCTCATTTGGTTTTCCCTGTGTGCTGTTGGTTTTGTTTCTGGAAAAGGTAACGATTTTGTCGGAAATCCACATGAACACTGCGCCGGAAAGGAATCCCAGGGTAGCGACCGCATAAGCGGGCAGGCCGGAAGCTGCTTCTGCCCGTTCAATGGCCGGCTGAAGAAGGGACCAGAAGCTGGCGGCGATCATAACGCCGGAAGCGAAACCAAGCATCAGATTTAACGCTTTTGGATTTGGGGATTTAAAGAATACAACAGTTGCGGCGCCCAGGGCTGTTATAAACCAGGTTCCAAGGGTTGCGACCAGTGCCATAAGAACAATATTGTTCATGTTGTTACACCTCCTATTAGTCAGTATATTGAAAAAGGGGAACGGGGGTGAAGCATATGATAAAATTCGCAGAGATAGGGCTTCCGGAAGGAGAAAGCCTTGAAGAGCACAGGCAGGTCTGTTATAATTAAAATAATGTCCGGGAATGATAGATAAATGGACGAAGGAAATCATTTTCTGGAAAAGAAAATTAAAAAGCAGAATAGAAGAAAGAAGGAAAACAATATGGCAGAAGAAAGAAAATGTTCCAGCACTTCCTGCAGTAAGGCTTCCTGCGAAGGCTGTGATAAAGCAAAGGTGGATTTTTCGGCTCCTTCCAATCCATTGAGCCATGTGAAAAACGTGATCGGCATTGTCAGCGGAAAGGGCGGTGTGGGAAAGTCTCTTGTAACCTCCCTGCTGGCAGTAACCATGAGAAAGAAAGGGTATCAATGCGGAATCCTGGATGCAGATATCACGGGACCGTCCATTCCTAAAGCCTTTGGCGTAAAGGAGAAGATTATGGCTTCAAAGGACGGGATGATTCCCGTGTACAGCA
The DNA here is from genome assembly GCA_949740745.1 of uncultured Lachnospiraceae bacterium. GTDB lineage: Bacteria > Bacillota > Clostridia > Lachnospirales > Lachnospiraceae > Lientehia. Next base: position 2,245 of record CATJIW010000164.1, read on the forward strand.
GGGGCGGCATTCCTGTGGTTTCGATTAATCTGCTTTTGGAAAACGATACGGATCCGGTGGTCTGGAGAGGGCCGGTTATTGCAAATACAGTAAAACAGTTCTGGTCGGATGTGGTCTGGGGCGATCTGGATTATCTGTTTGTGGATATGCCTCCGGGAACCGGGGACGTGCCTCTGACGGTATTCCAGTCTCTGCCGGTGGATGGGATTGTCGTAGTGGCTTCTCCTCAGGAACTGGTGTCCATGATTGTGGCGAAGGCAGTGAAGATGGCGGAGCTTATGAATATCCCGGTGCTTGGACTGGTGGAAAATATGTCTTATTTCCGGTGTCCGGACAACGGGAAGGATTATCAGATCTTTGGGGAAAGCCATATTCATGAGGTGGCTGAAGAACATGGGCTCCCTGTTCTTGCAAGGCTCCCTGTCGATCCTGCGCTGGCTTCGGCCTGTGACGGCGGAGCGATTGAGGATTTTGCAGGAACCTGCATGGACGAGGCTGTAAAGGTGCTGGAGGAGAATTAGAATATGAAGCTGATGATCGCATCGGATATCCATGGTTCTGCTTATTATTGTAAAAAGATGCTGGAGCGGTACCGGAAGGAGGAGGCCGAAAGGCTCCTTCTTCTGGGCGATCTTTTGTATCATGGGCCAAGAAACGACCTGCCCAGGGAATATGCGCCGAAGGAAGTGATCTCCATGCTGAATGAGGCTCGCGAACAGCTTCTCTGCGTGCGGGGAAACTGTGATGCAGAAGTGGATCAGATGGTGCTTCAGTTTCCTGTTCTTGCGGATTCTATGATCTTATATCTGGAGGGGCACATGGTTTTTGCGACCCATGGACATGTGTATTATGAGGAAAAGCTGCCGCCCCTGAAAAGAGGGGACATCCTGCTTCACGGCCATACACATGTGCAGGCGATGGAGGATCGGGGAGATTATATTTATCTGAATCCCGGTTCTGTTTCGATTCCGAAGAATGGGAACGAGAACAGCTATATGATTTATGAGGACGGGAGATTTACCATTAAGAACATGGAAGGGGAAAGGATCCGGGAGTTTGTCCTTGTATAGATCCGGTTTTAATAAGGAGAAGACAGATGGATACGAAGGTAATGGAAACGAAGGAACGCCACGATAAAGGCTATAACTGCTGTCAGGCAGTTGCATGCACCTATTGTGAGCTGTTTGGAATGGATGAGGCGACGGCATTCAAAGCCTGTGAGGCTTTTGGTGCCGGGATGGGCGGTATGAAGGGAACCTGCGGAGCCGTATCCGGGGCTGTGTTTTTGGCTGGGCTTAAAAACAGCAGCGGCGATCCGGACAAGCCTGTCAGCAAGGGACAGACCTATAAGCTTTCCAGAATGATTGCGGACCGGTTTCAGGAGAAGAACGGAAGCCTGGTCTGCGGAGAGTTAAAGGGAGTGGAAACCAGAAAGCCTCTCCGCTCCTGCGAGGGCTGTATTCTGGATGCGGCAGAGCTAGTGGAGGAGATCCTGTTTGACCGGCCGGAAGAATGAGAAGCATGAAAAGCTATTGAGGAAAAAAGAAAAGATTTTATTTCTTAAGAAAATATTTTCGGGAATTGTAAATGTCAAAGTTATATGAACGTCTGGCGGCATATGGAAATTTAAATGTTTCTCCTTTCCATATGCCGGGTCATAAAAGAAAAAGCGGGCGGTTTTCTCTGGGAGATCCCTTTGCCATTGATATTACGGAGATTGATGGTTTTGACAATCTGCACCATGCTTGCGGAATTTTGAAGGAAGCCATGGAAGAGGCGGCGGCAGTTTACGGAGCGCAGAAAAGCTATTTTCTTGTGAACGGAAGCAGCTGCGGGATCCTGGCTGCCGTTTCTGCCTGCGTGCCGCAGGGAGGAACGCTCCTTGTGGCGAGAAACTGTCATAAATCAGTTTATCATGCAATAGCCCTGCGGGGGCTTTTCCCGCTGTATCTCTGGCCGGATCCGGTTCCCGGCTGGGGGATGAACGGAGCGGTAAAGCCGGAGGAGGTGGAAGAGGCGCTTCTGGCGAATCCGGATGTAAAGGCAGTTCTGATCACTTCTCCCACCTATGAGGGAATCTGTTCCGATTTAAGGCGTATCTGCGAAACCGCCCACAGGCAGAGGGTCCCCGTTATTGTGGACGCCGCCCCCGGGGCGCATTTTTCATTTTGGGAAATCTGTGAAGCCGCTGTTTCCTGCGGGGCGGACCTGGTCATCGAAAGCCTCCATAAGACGCTGCCCTCCCTGACGCAGACTGCCATTCTCCATAAGAATTCTTCCTTTGTGGAGGAAAAGCTTTTGGAATGGTACCTGCAGGTCTATCAGACCTCCAGCCCTTCTTATGTTTTGATGGCTTCTGTGGATTCCTGTATTTCTTATATGGCAGGAAAACAGGGGAAAGGGGATATGGAGGTATATGTGTCGGAGCTTGGGAGGCTGCGTCAGAGAATAAGCGGGCTTTCACATATAAGGCTTTTGTCCGGAGAGGAAACGGGAGGCATTTTTTATGATGATTCCAGGCTGGTGGTCCGGGCGGAGGGATGGAGCGGGAGGCAGCTTTATGACAGCCTGCGGCTCCGGTACGGAATACAGCCGGAAATGTGTACGGAAAATTATGTGATTCTTATGACTTCGGTGGCCGACGGGCCGGAGGATTTTCTCAGATTGTCCGATGCGTTGGCGGAGCTGGACCGGAAATGGAAGGAAAAGGACAGAGGGCCTGCGGAGGAAGCAGACGGTCCTGCAGGCTTTTTGAAGCCGCAGACGGTCCTTAGACCGGGGGAAGCCATGGAGAAGAAGATGCTCTCCTGTTCTTTGGAGGTCTGTGAAGGAAGGGTTTCCGGAGAATTTGCCTATGTTTATCCTCCGGGGATTCCTGTTCTCGTACCGGGAGAGCGGATTACGGCAGAGGTTTTGAAGATATTGAAAGGATATGAGGAAGGCGGCTTTGAGGTCCTGGGACCGGAAAATTTTGCAGGCGGGGAGATGTTGGTGATCGAAGAAGAGGAGAGTGAGCTTGGGAAGAATTTTTTATATAATGGGAAAGAGCGCTTCCGGTAAAGACAGTATTTTCCGGATGCTGGCGGGAGACCAGGAGCTGGCCTTAAAAACGGTTACCATGTATACTACGAGACCGAAAAGGAGCGGAGAAGAGGACGGAAGAGAATATTTTTTTCGGGACAGGGCTTTTCTTCTAAAGGAACAGGCGGCAGGGCGGGTCATGGAATGCCGCACTTATGAGACCGTGCTCGGCCCCTGGAGCTATTTTACTTTGGATGACGGACAGATCGACCTTTCCAGATCCAGCTATCTGATGATGGGGACACCGGAGTCTTATGGGAATACGAAAAAATATTTGGAAAGCCGGGGCAGGCAGGCGCTGATCCCTGTTTATATTGAGGTGGAGGACGGGGAACGGCTCCTTCGGGCGGTAAAACGGGAAATGTGCGAGAAGGAACCCCATTATGCGGAGGTCTGCCGCAGATTTCTGGCAGACAGGGAGGATTTCTGCAGAGAGCGTCTGGATCGTCTTGGAATCGACAGGATTTTTCAAAATCAGGAGCTTTTGGCCTGTAAAGAAGAGATCAAAGCAGTTATTCTTGAAAATCTGACAGAAAGTATGGTATACTAAGGTTATAGTGTGCCCTGGTTAACCAAAGGGCCTTTTGATAAAGGGCCGGCAAAGGAGGCGTGGAACGTGTTGGGATTTGAAGATATTTTAGGACATGAGCAGATCAAAGCTTATTTTAAAAATGCGTTGGAGCGCCGTCAGGTGTCCCATGCTTATATTCTGACCGGAGAGGCAGGCATGGGAAGAAAGACCCTGGCCAATGCGTTTGCCATGGCTCTGCAGTGCGAAGGGGGCAATACGGAGGCCTGCGGGAGCTGTCATTCCTGCCGCCAGTTTATGAGCGGAAATCATCCGGACGTGATTTATGTCCGTCATGAAAAGCCGGGAAGCATCGGCGTAGGGGATGTGCGGGAGCAGATTATCAATGACGTGGATATCAGGCCATACAGCAGTCCCTATAAGATTTATATCGTGGATCAGGCGGAGCTTCTGACTGCGGGCGCTCAGAACGCTCTTTTGAAAACCATAGAAGAACCGCCGGAATATGCAGTCATCCTTTTACTGACCACGAATTCGGAAGCATTTCTGCCGACCATTCTGTCCCGCTGCACGCTTCTTAAGCTGAAGCCTCTCTATGATCAGGTCATAAAAACTTATCTGAAGGAGCATGAGAAGGTGTCTGACCACCAGGCCGATGTCTGTGCGGCATTTGCCAGAGGAAATCTGGGGAAGGCGGTTGCCCTTTCTTCTTCGGAGGAATTTGTAAGGATGCAGGAGCTGGTCCTGGGGCTTTTGAAGCATGTGCCGAATATGGAGATACGGGAGATGATGACGGCCCTGAAGGAGATCAGGGAAGCGGGCCTGAATATCGGGGACTGCCTGGACTTTATGCAGCTGTGGTATCGGGACGTGTTAATGTTCAAGGCCACGCGGGATACGTCCCTGTTTATTTTCAAGGATGAATATAAATATATTAAAGAAATTGCGGATCACAGCTCTTTTGACGGGATTGATAAGATTTTAAAGGCAATCGAAAAGGCCGGCGTGCGGCTCAATGCCAATGTAAATTATGAGGTGGCCATGGAGCTTATGCTGTTAGTGATGAAGGAGAACTTTGTATGACGAAGGTAGTGGGCGTGCGTTTCCGCACGGCGGACAAAATATATTTTTTTGCACCGGGAAGCCTGGAGATAAAGAAGGGGCAGCATGTTATCGTTGAAACGGCCAGGGGCGTAGAATACGGTTACGTGGTAATGGGCATCAAAGACGTGGATGACGAGAAGGTGGTGCAGCCGTTAAAGCCGGTGCTTCGGATTGCGACGAAAGAAGACGACGCCATAGAGGAAAAGAACAAGAAGAAGGAGCGGGACGCATTTAAGATCTGCCAGAAAAAGATTGAAAAGCATAATCTGGAGATGAAGCTGATCGATGCGGAATATACGTTTGACAATAACAAGGTGCTGTTTTATTTTACTGCCGACGGGCGGGTGGATTTCAGGGAGCTGGTAAAGGATCTGGCTTCCGTATTTAAGACCAGGATTGAGCTGCGCCAGATCGGCGTACGGGATGAGACGAAGATCCTGGGGGGAGTGGGGATCTGCGGCAGGGCCCTTTGCTGTCATTCCTATCTGTCCGAATTTATCCCGGTGTCCATTAAAATGGCGAAGGAGCAGAATCTTTCTTTGAATCCTACAAAAATTTCAGGCACCTGCGGCAGGCTGATGTGCTGTCTGAAAAATGAGGAGGAAACTTATCGTTACCTGAACAGCAAGCTTCCGAACGTGGGGGACAGGGTGACCACGGACGACGGCTTAAAGGGGGAAGTGTCCAGTGTCAATGTGCTCCGCCAGCGGGTAAAGGTGATCGTGTTCCTGGATAATGACGAGAAGGATATCCGGGAGTACCGGGTGGAACAGCTTAAATTCCGTCCCCGCCGGAAAAAAGAAAAAGAGAAGGTCGATAAGAAGGAGGAGCAGGAGCTTAAAAAGCTGGAGGCCCTGGAGAAAAAGGAAGGGAAATCAAAGGTTGGCGACGGAAAATAGACTTCTGGACCATGAGCGTATTGACGAGCTGCAGCGGAATGGCTATCGTATCATTCAAAACGGGCAGAAATTTTGTTTTGGAATGGATGCGGTGCTTTTATCCGGCTTTGCTTCCGTGGAAAAGGGGGAGCGGGCGCTGGATCTGGGAACGGGAACCGGTATTGTTCCGATCCTTTTGGAAGCAAAAACGGAAGGGATGCATTTTTCCGGCCTGGAGATCCAGGCGGAGATGGCAGAAATGGCAGGACGCAGCGTGGCGCTCAACGGACTGGAGAAAAAGGTCAGGATCGTGACGGGAGATTTAAAAGAAGCCTCGAAGATTTTCGGACGGGCTTCTTTTGACGTGGTGACCTGCAATCCTCCTTACATGGATCAGAACCATGGCCTTAAGAATCCCGAGGAGCCCAAAGCCATTGCCAGACATGAGCTTCTTTGTACCTTTGAGGATGTGGCCAGGGAGGCGGCGGCGGTTTTAAAGCCGGGAGGACGGTTTTATCTGGTTCACAGGCCCCGCAGGCTTCTGGAGCTGCTTGAGACGCTCAGGCGTTACAGGCTGGAGCCGAAGCGGATGAAATTTGTGCATCCCTTTGTCACGGCGGAAGCGAACATGGTGCTTCTGGAGGCATTTCGCGGCGGGAAGCCTCAGATGCGGGTGGAGGCTCCTGTGATCGTATATGAGCGGCCGGGCGTTTATACAAAAGAAATTTATGAGATTTACGGATATTGATATCCGGCGTAAGCCCGCAGATAAGGAAAAACGGGCGGAAAACGGAGAGGAGGGGAATCACGCATATGGCAGGACAGCTTTATATCTGCGCCACGCCGATCGGGAATCTGGAGGATATTACTCTGCGGGTGCTGCGGATCTTAAAAGAAGCGGATCTGATTGCGGCGGAGGATACGAGGAATACCCTTAAGCTTTTGAATCATTTTGAGATTAAGACTCCCATGACCAGTTACCATGAATATAACAAGGTAGAAAAAGCCAGATATCTGGTGGAGCAGATGGCAGCAGGCGTGACGGTTGCCCTGGTGACGGACGCAGGGACCCCGGCCATTTCCGATCCGGGAGAGGAGCTGGTACGCCAGTGTTATGAGGCGGGGATCCCGCTGACGTCCCTTCCCGGCCCGGCGGCCTGCGTGACGGCCCTGACGGTTTCCGGCCTTCCGGCCAGAAGGTTTTGTTTTGAGGCGTTCCTTCCGCCGAACAAGAAGGAGCGGAAGGACATTTTAAAGGAGCTTAAGGATGAAACGAGGACAATCATTCTCTATGAGGCGCCCCATCGGCTGGGACGGACAATGAAAGAGCTTTACGAGGCGCTGGGAGACCGGAGGATTTCTTTGTGCAAGGAGCTCACCAAGGCGTTTGAGCAGGTGTTCCGGAGTACGCTCTCGGAAGCCGTTTCCCGGTTTGAATCGGAAACGCCCAGAGGAGAGCAGGTGCTTGTCATCGAGGGCAGGAGCAGGGAAGAGCTTAAGGCAGAGTCTGAAAGGGAATGGTGCGCTCTTTTGCTGGAAGAGCATATGGAATATTATCTGAATCAGGGCATGGAGAAAAAAGAGGCCATGCGGATGGTGGCAAGAGACAGGGGCATTTCCAAACGGGATGTATATAGGGAGCTTTTGTAAATACGAAAGAGAAACAGCCTGTCTGTATTATTGACTTTTCTTTTTCTGCGCTTCCAGGGCCTCTTTCTCTTTCCAGGCCCTTTCCCATTGGCCAAACTCTTCTAAGGCGGCTTCCAGGAATTTCCTGTCCTCTTCCATGATCTCTTCGGCCTCTTCCGGAGTATGGATCTTAAAAAAGGAGGGCAGGTACATCCGTTCCTCTTCATAAACAAAATATTTCCAGGGCTCGTCTATGGATGAAATGTATTTCCAGTAAAAGCTTTTCAGCATTTTCCATATCTTTTGCTTCAGGGTCTTTTTTTTAGCCATATGATTCTGAAACCTCCTTTTGGATAGAATGCAGGTGTTTGCGGAACAGAAAATTGTCGGAACATTCTGGAAATACGCAGCAGGCTTTGGAGGGACACGCTGCCAGAATATTCAATGGATTTTAGAGTTTCGCAGACGCTTTATAGAATGTGATATCAGGACAGGCCTCCGTGACAGGGAAGCTGTATCTTTACTATTTATAATATACTATTAAAATAGAAGAAATGTCAATAATACCATGAATTAAAGTAATGGTAATAACTGGAAAAAGCTGGGGAATGTTTTGGGGATGCGGAGAATCCCGTCTTGTCAAATGCAGAACTTCTATGTTATAATTTTTATGGGAATTTAGATTCTGCTTTCAAAAGGGAAAATGCGATTGGAGGAACGGAAATGAAAAAACTGACTATGAAAAAGGGCGGCGAGTGTATGGCTTGTCTTGCCTGTGTGTCTGCCTGCTCTGAGGCTTTTTACAAGGAGTTTGATCCGGGGAAGGCCTGCATCCGCGTTGAGGAAAAGAAGGAGGTCGTAAAGCCTGCCCTGTGTATCCAGTGCGGAAAATGTGCGAGAACCTGTGAGCATGGAGCCATCAAACAGAATGCAAAGGGTACATATGTGATCGACAAGAAGCTTTGCGTCGGCTGCGGGAAATGCGTGGAGGCATGTCCCATGGGCGTTATGGTGATGCCTGAGGGAGCGGCAAATCCCAGCAAGTGCATTGCCTGCGGAATCTGCGCAAAGGCATGCCCGATGGGAATCCTGGAGGTTGTGGAAAGCTAAGAGAGATCAGACAGGAAAGCTTTTTATTTCTGTGTACAAAAATCCGCCGTGCTGCCAAAAGGCATCCGGCGGATTTCTTTGTACAGAAATGAAAATTAAAAGAAACAAAATCGTTTATAAAGAAAATTCTTTCTTTAAGGTATCTGTCATCACGTCTATGGGAGCTTCTTCTCCGGTCCAAAGGGTGAAATTCAGGGCGCCCTGGTTTACCAGCATGCCGAGACCGTTGACGACATGGGCGCCCCGCCTTGCGGCTTCCTGGAGGAACAGGGTGTTGGGATCATTGAAGACTACGTCGCTGACCACCATCCGGGAGGTGATCGTATCATAATCCACGTCGGGCCTGCCGGTTATGTCGGGATACAGGCCGATGCAGGTGGCGTTGACGAAAATATCCGTTGTGGGGGAGACTTTATAAGTGGAATCCCAGGGAGCAAATTGGGCCCCCGCGTCGGTTTTCTCTCTGATCAGTCGGACCAGATCTTCCCCCCGCTCCTTATTCCGGTTGACGACGGTGATTTTTTTTGCACCGGCCAGGGCGCATTCCACCCCGATGGCTTTGGCGGCGCCGCCGGCGCCAAGGAGGACCACTTCCTTTCCTTCCACGGAGACGCCTTCATTTTTTAAAGAGATCAGAAAGCCTTTACCGTCGGTATTTTCTCCCCAGAGCTTTCCGTCTTTGTTGACTACCATGTTGACGGCACCGATGATTTTCGCCGCTTCGGAAAGCTCGTCCAGGTAGTTTAATACGTTTACCTTGTGGGGGATGGTGAGGTTGATTCCTTTCATTCCAAAGGCTCTTACACCGTTCATGGCGGCTTCCAGGTCGTCTTTTTCTACTTTGACGGTTAAGTAACGGAAGTTTAAATTTTTGGCGGCAAAGGCCGCTTCTTCCATAACCCCGGTGGGATTTTCATCAATGGGGTTTCCGAACGCCCCCACCAGTTCTGCGCGGTAATTTTTGCTCATGCTGAGACCTCCTTGTTTTATAAATCAATTCTGTTTGTTTTTAGATTTCCGGTTTGCTTCCGGTTCTGCCCGGGCTGTTCTTAGTATAGCATAGATTTCCTTCCGGGAAAACAAAAGCTTCCATAAAAACGCAGGTGCATGCTATAATGGGAAAGCAGACGAAGCCGTCTGCCGGCGGGATCAGGACTGTGAGGTTGGGAGGACGGATTATGGGTGGATATCGTGCTGTTTTTTGTGATATTGACGGGACGCTTTTGACAAGCGGCCACAGGGTTACGCCGGACACGGCGAAAAGGATCCGGGAGATTTCGGAAAGCGGGATTCCCTTTGTGCTGACTTCCAGCCGCATGCCGGCGGCTGTTTATCCTGTTCAGGACGAGATCGGTTTTCGGGGGCCGGTGATCGGTTACGGCGGCGGCCTGGTTCTGGATGAAAACAGGAA
>CATJIW010000165.1 GCA_949740745.1 uncultured Lachnospiraceae bacterium
ATAACGTCCAGGGCGCTTTCCTGGCCCTGTACCGCCGCAACCAGATGATCGGAAATCGTACTGATCTGATCAGAAACGGCGGAAATGGACTGAAGAGAATCCGCCATGCGGGCAGTTAGATCCACGCCGGTCTGGATGATGGAGCCGGTGTTGGCAACCATGTTCGTGGCGCTTTGTGCGGCTTCGGCGCTTTTTGAGGCCAGCTGGCGGACCTCATCCGCCACCACGGCGAAGCCCTTTCCGGCGGCTCCGGCGCGTGCGGCCTCCACGGAGGCGTTGATAGCCAGGATGTTGGTCTGGAAAGCGATGTCTTCGATGTCTTTGGCGATCTTTGTGATCTCTCCGGTGTTGGCACGGATATCGTCCATGGCGCCGGAGAGGGAAGACATCTGGCCGTTGGCCTCCTGGATGCGCCGGGCGATCTCTTCCGTTTTGGATCTGGTCTGGCGGCTGCTCTCATGGACGTTTTCCAGCCGTTCCTTAACGGTGGAAACCTCGTGGACCAGGGCCTCCGCAGACTGGGTCTGCTCCAGAGAGGCCTGGTGGAGCTGGCCGGACTGGCCGTTCAGCTCCTCGGACATGCTGGCCAGTCTGGCGGAGGCGGCCCGGAAACCGGAAATGGTTTCGTTCATGGACTGGCTGATGGAGGTCAGGCTGCTTTGGATCAGGGAAAAGTCTCCCTGATACTCGACCTGGGGAGAGACGCTCAGGTTGCCGTCGGCGATCTGGGTCAATACCTGCCGGATGTCCGATATGTAACGGTTCAGGCGATCGACGGTGGTGTCCAGAGTCCTGGTCAGCACCTCCAGTTCATCCCCGGAATTCACGGGGACCGTTTCCGTATGGAGGTCTCCGTCCGCCAGGGACGTCATCCGTTCCGTCACGTCTTTGACCGGCCTGGAGATGGAACGGGACAGGCGGAGGATCAGCAGGATGGAGATCATCAATACTGCCAGGGTGGCAGCCACGGCCACCAGCATGGCGGCGTTGATCATAGGGTCGTAATCCGATTTGGGTACCTGAATGATCAGGGCCCACTGGGTGCCGCGGACGGGAGAAAAGGCGGCCAGCATGGTTTTGCCGTCTGAGGAAAATTCTTCCGCTCCGGTTTCTCCAATGGCCGCATGGTCAAGGGCATTCCCGCCGCACAGCTGTGTCAGCGTGGTTTTGCCAAGGACCAGGGACTGATCCGGGTGCCCGGTGATGTCGCCCTCCCGGTTGACCAGGCAGGCCGTGCCGTTTTTGCCGAGATTGATGCTGCTGATTACGTCGTTGAGCGTATCATATTTATAGACGCCGACCAGGTACATCTGGGTTTCGCCGTCTTTTTTGACCGGCATACCCATGGTAATGCCCAGGTTATTCTGAAAAATAGTAGAGGAGTGGATCGTTAAATTATCGGTTTCTTTCAGAAGAGAGAAAAAGCTTCCGTCCAGGCTTTCCGAGGAGTCTCCGATTCCCTGCAGCAGCCCTCCCTCCGGGTCGTACAGGGCGACGGCGTGGAACTCATAGATTTCGGCGGCTTCCGTAAGGACATTTTCACGGTTTTTCCGGACGGCCTCTGTTTCCGACAGGCTTTCGCCGTCAGAGCCGGAGACAGCGGAATTCATCCTGGGGTCTCCCGCAATAGTCATCATGCGGTCCGCCAGCATATGGATGTTGGCTTCCACCGTCTTGGCGGACTGTCTGGCCATGGGCTGCAGACTGTCCAGCAGAATGCTGCGGGCCAGCGACTGCATGGAAAATGCCATGATCCCGCAGCATACGACCACCAAGATCAGAATATTGAGGGTCGTATTCTTGAGGATCCTTCTGTTCAGGCTCCGCTTTTTCCGTTTACCGGAATTGGATTGCGTTTTCATGTTTCAGTCTCTCCTTTTTTGAAATTCTTTAAGCAGGCAATTGCGAAACCCGGAACGGTAAAGCGGCTTCTGATTGGCAGAAGCTTTCCCGGCAGCCTGCAGTCTCGTGATTGCCCGAATTCTTTAAAAGACGCAAGAAAAGCCCCCCAATGTCCGGGCGGATATCCGGTTTCCCGTCCGCCTGACCGATGAATGACTTTGCCCCCAGTATAGCATAAATTGCCGGAACGGGGAAGGGCTTTTTTGAAGACGGACATCGCTTTTTATGGAAAACTGATAGAGAGTGTCCTGCGGGATGGAGACAGATGCCGTTAAAATCGCTAAAAAAAATATATAATTTGCGGAAAGTTTGTGCACACTTCAGAGGGGCAGAATGCTATAATAATGGACGTACCCCCCCAATACATTTTATATAGTTTTGCTACACCCCATAAGAAAGAAATACCTTCTCCTAAAAAGGACAGCGATCGGAATGCTGTCCTTTTTACTTGCTGGGGGTACAGGATTTTATCTTGTATTTAAGAGAGTTTTGGTATAAAATGTTAAAAGACAACATGGTGAGGAGTGTTTGCATGTGCCGGACAGGTGAAATAAACAAACGGGCTCTTTTCAGTGACGAGACGATGGACTATCGGTGTCCTATGGAGCCGGATCCGGGCGATACGGTCCTGATCCGCTTCCGGACGGCGAAGGAAGATGCCGACAGAGTATATTTGACTGAGGCAGCCGGATCCGGACGGCGGGAAATGAAGCTGGTTCCGGACGGAGAACAGGGCAGATTTGCATTTTATGAGACGGAGATTTCTCTTTCAGAGGCTCCGTATCGTTATTGTTTTGAGGTTGTGAAGGGCGCAGAGTCCTGCTGGTACGGCAAGACGGGGGTGTCCGACGGGCCGGAATGGGAGTATGCCTTTCAGATTACGCCGGGCTTCCATACGCCGGACTGGGCGAAGGGGGCCGTTATTTATCAGATATTCGTGGACCGTTTCCGGAACGGGTGTCCGGAAAATAACGTGAGGGACGGAGAATATCTGTACGTGGACAGACAGCCGGTCCGCAGGGTCAGAGACTGGGAGCGGCCGCCGGAGCCCCTGGACGTCAATAATTTTTACGGCGGAGACCTGCAGGGGGTTCTGGAAAAGCTGGATTATCTGAAGGATCTGGGCGTGGAGGTCATCTATTTCAACCCGATCTTTGTCTCTCCGTCGAACCATAAATACGATATTCAGGATTATGACTATGTGGATCCCCATTATGGAAAGATCATCAACGACGTTTCCAGACCGGTGCAGGCCGGGGAGACGAATCAGGAAGCGGCCGGATACATTACGAGGGTGACGGACAGGGTAAATCTGGAGGCCAGCAACGCCTTTTTCGCCGAGGTGGTGGAGGAGGCCCACAGCCGGGGCATCCGGGTGATCCTGGACGGCGTTTTCAATCACTGCGGTTCCTTTAATAAATGGATGGACCGGGAACGGATCTACGAAGGGCAGGAGGGATACGAGGCGGGAGCCTATGTTTCGGAGACAAGCCCTTACCGGAGTTTTTTCCGCTTCACAGGCGGCCATTGGCCCTATAACAGGCATTATGACGGATGGTGGGGCCATGACACGCTGCCCAAATTAAATTATGAGGAATCGCCGGAGCTTTATGAATATATTATGCGGGTCGGGCAGAAATGGGTGTCGGAGCCCTATAACGTGGACGGCTGGCGGCTGGACGTGGCGGCGGACCTGGGCCACAGCGAGGAATTCAATCACAGGTTCTGGCGGGATTTCAGAAGGAGCGTGAAGGCGGCCAGGCCGGATGCGCTGATCCTGGCGGAGCATTACGGGAATCCGGAGAGCTGGCTTTCGGGGGATCAGTGGGACACGGTCATGAATTACGACGCCTTTATGGAGCCGCTTACCTGGTTCTTGACGGGGATGGAGAAACACAGCGACGAGCGGCGGGACGATCTTTACGGGGACGGCGGGTGGTTTTTCCGGACGATGCTCCGTGAAATGAGCCGGTTCCATGTCCAGTCCCTCCAGGTGGCCATGAACGAGCTGTCCAACCATGATCATTCCCGGTTTCTGACCAGGACCAACCGCATGGTGGGACGGACCGGTTCTCAGGGAACGGAGGCCGCCGGGCAGGGCGTGAAAAAAAACGTGCTCCGCATGGCCGTGACGGTACAGATGACCTGGCCGGGAGCGCCGACCATATATTACGGGGACGAGGCGGGACTGTGCGGCTGGACCGACCCGGACAACCGGCGCACGTATCCCTGGGGGCATGAGGATCTGGAACTGATCGAGTTTCATAAATGCATGACCAGGCTCCATAAGGCTTATTCTGCTCTGAAAACCGGTTCCCTGAAACCGCTGGCAGAGGGACGGCATTTGATTGCCTATGGAAGGTTTGACAGGAAGGACAGGCTGGTGGTGGCTTTAAACAGCAGCGAATCCCCCCGGTGGGTGGAGCTCCCCGTGTGGGAGATCGGGGTCCGCCCGGACGGCGCCATGAAGCGGCTGATGCTGACGGCGGGGGATTCCTACGAAGAAAGGGAAGTGACCGCCGTTATACAGGACGGGATCCTGGCCATGGAGCTGCCGCCGGAAAGCTCCGTGATCTTTGTGGAATGCGAAAAGGAGGACTGACAGAGAGGTCAGTCCTTTTTTCGCCTTCTGCGATATTTTGTTTTTTTCGGCGCATACTAAGTCCGAGGTGATGAACAATGGGTTCTCTTTGGACGAAAACCATATCGATGCCGGAACGGGAAAGCCTGTCCGGGGATTTGAAAACAGAGGCGGCCGTGATAGGGGCCGGAATGGCCGGGATTCTGACGGCGCGGCTGCTTGCGGAAAGCGGGATCGGTACAGTTGTTTTGGAGGCGGCCGGAATCGGAAGCGGCCAGACAAAAAACACCACGGCGAAGATAACCTCCCAGCACGGGCTGATCTACCAAAGGCTGGCGGAGCGGTTCGGTATGGAGGCGGCCGGGCAGTACGCTTCGGCCAATGAAAAGGCCGTCGGCGAGTACCGGCGTCTGATTAAAGAGTATGAGATCGACTGCCATTTTACGGAAAGCAGTGCGTATCTTTACTCCTGCGAAGCGGGGGAGTCGGAGGAGGCTCTTTTGCGGGAGGCGGAAACGGCGGGGGCCCTTGGGATTTCGGCGGAATTTACCAGGCAGACGGAACTGCCTTTTCCGGTAACGGGGGCGGTCCGTTTTCACAGGCAGGCTCATTTCCATCCGCTGGAATTTTTGAAAGGGGCGGCAGAGGGGCTGGAAATATACGGGCACACGCCGGTCCTTTCCGTGGAGGGCGGACGGATCCGGACGGAGCGGGGCACCGTGACGGCGGATCACGTGGTGTTTGCGACCCATTATCCCTTTATCAATGTGCCGGGTTATTATTTCATGCGGATGTACCAGGAGAGGAGCTATGTGCTGGCGCTGGAGAGGGCCTTTCTTCCGGAAGGGATGTATTACGGGACAGATGAAGGCGGTTTGTCCCTCCGGAGCGCAGACGGGCTTCTGCTCCTTGGAGGAGAAAGCCACAGGACGGGAGAGAACCGGGAGGGCGGCAGATATGAAAAGCTTGCCAGGCGGGCAGAGGCCCTCTGGCCGGACGGGAAGGAGCGGTTTCGCTGGTCGGCTCAGGACTGCATGACCCTGGACGGGATCCCTTATATCGGGAAATTTTCCGCAAAGACGCCCAACTGGTATGTGGCGGCCGGCTTTCAGAAGTGGGGGATGACAAGCTCCATGGCAGCGGCCATGATCATCCGGGACGCCGTTATCGGCAGAGAAAATCCGGATGCCGCCGTGTTTTCGCCGGAACGGTTTACGCCCTCGGCCTCCGCAAAAAATTTGATATCGGGAGGCTTTCACATGGTCCGGGACCTGTCCAGGGAGCTCTTTGCACTGCCGCGGGCCATGGAGGAGGAGCTGCCCTGCGGCCATGGCGGAGTGGTGGAGTACGAGGGAAAGAAGGCCGGCGTATATAAGGAAGAGAACGGGAGGCTCCACGTGGTGTCCGTCCGCTGTCCCCATATGGGCTGCCAGCTGGAATGGAATCCCGACGAGAAAAGCTGGGACTGCCCCTGTCACGGCTCCCGTTTCGACTATACCGGAAAACGGATTGACAATCCGGCGCAGGAGGGAATAAAATAAGAAGAGAGCTTCGCCTGCATACGGGCGGAAGCGTTTGAGAAAGGGCGGACAGGCATGAGCGGACAGGAACGCAGACAGGAGATCTTACACCTTATGGGCCAGGCGGGCGGCCCTGTTTCCGGAGAGCGGCTGGCGAAGCTTCTGGGGGTCAGCCGCCAGGTGATCGTGCAGGATATCGCCCTTCTCAGGGCGGCGGAGCATGAGATCATCTCTACCAACCGGGGATATGTCTGCTCCGGCCCGGCCGAAATGAGCCGGGTGTTCCATGTGAACCACGGGCCGGGAGAGATCCTGGAGGAATTAAATATCATCGTGGACTTCGGTGGTACGGTGGTGGACGTGTTTGTGAAGCATGAGCCTTACGGAGAGCTCAGGGCCAGGCTGGACGTACATACGAGGCGGGAGGTGCGGGAGTTTGTAGACAGCATAAACAGCGGAAACTCCAGCCCCCTTTTAACCATCACCTGCGGAGATCATTACCATACTGTCCGGGCCGCCTCGGAAGGGCTGCTGGACGAGATCGGGGAAGAGCTGGATAAGCACGGGTTCCTGAGAGGCGGGGAGCCGGAGGATTGTCAGGAAAAGGGCTGATAATGGAATCCGTGGATTTATGGCCGGCGGCAAAAAAGCGGAAGGACGACAGATTCGTCTTTCCGCTGATTTTTTACCGCATTTCTTCCGGAAGCATTTCCAGGATCCGTTCTCTTGTGTAAGCTCCCAGGAATTTTTTCTGCTGCCTGTCCAGGGAGGCGACGTCGATGGGCTCGCCGAAGGTGACGGTCACATGGGAACGTTTCACGCGGGGAAGGTGCTTTTCAAAGATTTCGGCCGTCCCGGTTATGGCCACGGGAATAATGGGACAGCCGCTCTTTTCGGCAATTTTCATGCTGCCCTCTTTGAATTCCATCAGGCCGGAGCCGGGATTGCGGGTGCCTTCCGGAAAGATCCAGATGCTGACTCCGTTTTTGACATAGTCGATTCCGGTCAGGATGGTCTTGAGCCCTTCTTTTAAATTGTCCCGGTCCAGGAACAGGCAGTGGAGGTTGGTCATCCACCGCCGCAGGAAGAAAATTTTCTGCATTTCTTTTTTTGCCACGAAGCCGGCCTCGCCTTTGATCAGCCGGTACCCGATGACGATGTCAAAATAGCTCCGATGGTTGCCCACGTAAAGCACCGGCCGGTCGTCCGGGATGTTTTCCCGGCCTTTTACTTCGATCTTTGTCCCTGCCAGGAAGAGGATGGCGCCGAAGGCCCTCTGGACCAGCCAGAGAGAGCTTTTCGATTTGGCTTTAGGATTAAATTTCCCGATGATCCATTCCACCAGCAGGGCGGGGCAGAGAAGAACCAGGAAAATGAAAAGAAACAGTCCGATGAAAATCAGTCGTATCATAAGAGTCTCCCGTTTGTCGTTTTCAGGGCGTTTTTCCGGAATACCTGCCGGAGAGGCGGCCTATTTTGTCTGATGATGAGTCATGCTGTCGACGGACTCCAGAAGGTCGTTCTTCATGGCGTGGAGCCTGGCCGACAGGTCGATATGGGCCCGGTGGGGATTGATCAGGCGTTTCGCCTCGTCCCAGAGGGTGTCCAGCTCTTTTTTGCAGTATTCCCGGATTTCCATGACGGAATCGGACCGGTAGACGCATTCCCCCGCTTTGAATATCTGAACGGGAAGCTCCCGGATGGTGTAGGTCCGGGGCGCCAGGCGGGTCTTTTTCCAGGTATCGATGGGATCGAATAAAAGGAGCGGCTGCTCGGACGAATATTCTTCATCCGTCAGGGCGATCAGGTCGGCGATCATCTTCCCGGTGTCGGCCCCGTAAATGCGGTAAACCGTCTTATTGCCGGGATTGGTCACCTTTTCCGTGTTTTCCGAAAGCTTGATCTTGGGAATGAATTCCCCCGTCTCTTCGTCCTTCAGGGCCACCAGCTTGTAGACGCCGCCGAAGGCCGGCCAGTCGCTGCTGGTGATCATGTTGGTGCCGACTCCCCAGGAATTGATGGCGGCTCCCTGGGTCTTCAGGCTGTTGATCAGATGCTCGTCCAGGTCGCTGGAAGCGGAGATAATGGCGTCGCCAAAACCGGCCTCCGTCAGCATCTTTTTCGCTTCTTTAGAAAGATAAGCCAGATCGCCGCTGTCCA
>CATJIW010000166.1 GCA_949740745.1 uncultured Lachnospiraceae bacterium
CTCTTCCAGCTTCGCACTCAGCACAAGCGCCAATTCATATTTGTTCATGCTGTTTTACCTCCTTCTGGTCTCTGGCCCCTCCGTCCTTTGGAGGAGCAAGGAAATCTGAAATGTTTTCACAGATAGTAAGCATATCATGTTCCCTCCGGATTTGCAAGCGTTTTTTCGCCTGATTCCGATCTTCCCGCCGGGTTCTGCCGGATCCCCCGGCAGTTTTTCTCCACCAGCTTTCTGGGCACCATGATCAGATGGCCGCAGCCCAGGCATTTCAGTTTAAAATCCATGCCTACCCGGACCACCTCCCATTCGCTGCTGCCGCAGGGATGGGGCTTTTTTAGCCTGACAATGTCGCCGATCTTAAATTCCATAAGTAATGTCTCCTCTGCCGGATTGCTTTATAAAAACATGCCGAGCGTCTCTCCTATGGGCTCGGTGATCACCAGATCCGCCCTGCCGTCCATGGGCGTGGCGCTCTTGTTGATCAGCACCAGCTTCTTTCCCCGGTAATAATCGATAAGCCCTGCCGCCGGATAGACCGTCAGGGAGGTTCCCCCGATAATCAGCACTTCGGCCGCCGCAATGCAGGAGATCGCCTTCTGCATGGTGGCATAGTCCAGCCCCTCCTCATAAAGCACCACGTCCGGCTTGACAACGCCGCCGCAGCTGCAAAGGGGCACTCCCTTCGCCCCCAGAATATAATCTGCGTCAAAAAATTTCCCGCACCTGGTGCAGAAGTTCCGGTGGACCGAGCCGTGCAGCTCCAGCACCTCCCTGCTTCCCGCCATCTGATGGAGCCCGTCGATGTTCTGAGTGATGACCGCCTTAAGCTTTCCCTCCGCCTCCAGCTTTGCCAGGGCCCGATGGGCCTTGTTCGGCTCCGCCTCCCTGCAGATCATCTTCTTTTTATAAAAGCGGTAAAACTCTTCCGTGTTCCGCTGATAAAAGCCGTGGCTCAGGATGGTTTCCGGCGGATAAGCGTATTCCTGGTGATAAAGGCCGTCCACACTGCGAAAATCCGGGATCCCGCTCTCCGTGGACACCCCCGCCCCGCCGAAAAACACGATATTTCCGCTCTCCTCCACCCAGCTTCTCAAGGTTTCCCTGCTTCCCATAAATATCCTCCTCCCGGACAATTCCCCGTTTACACAATTTCGTTGATATAGCTCCTCCGGCAGGGCCTCACCATTCGGAGCGGCCCCTGCAGCTTCCGCTCTCCCGTCAGACAGGAAAAAAGCTCCTCTGCTGTCGTCCGGATCCGGGGAAGGCCGGGACTGCGGGAGGTTCTCCCGCCGCCGGAAGTTTCCTCCTCCGAATCAGGCAGCTGCGCCGCCCGGAGAAGAGGCTCCTCCAAAGAAGCCGCTTCCGAAGGAGAAAGCCGCTCCGCCCTGCTGCCCTCCGGCGAAAGCCTCCACCGGTAAATCCCTTCATTTTCCTTTAAAAGGCCGTCCGAAAGCTCCAGAAGGATCTCCGCAGGCCGCTCTGCGGAAAAAAGCTCCAGAAAGCTTCCGGCGTCCGCAATCCGGCCCATAATGACCGGCTTTTTCTCTGCTCCGGGAAAAGCGGCCCCCTGGAAGGAAACCTGCCGCAGCCGTTTCCCCGCCCGGCCGCTCCCGAACCACCGGCCAAGGGCCGAAAGCACCTGGTCCTTGTGCTCCGGCCTGCATAAAACCTCCCGGAGCTCTGTCTGGTCCTCCCCCCAGTAAGGGACCTCCGCCAAAAGCCGCTTCCCGCATCTGATTAGAAGCAGGCCGCCCCCCTCGCAGGCAAGCTCCGGCAGAAGCATTTCGTAATAACGGCGGTCCCGTTTAACATAACAGTCAAAAAGTCCTGACAGCACCTCTTCCGAAAAGGCCGTAAGCTCCGGGATGTCCGAAGGCCCGGCCAGGCAGGCTTCTGCCTCCCGGCCTCCCGCCCCCTTTTCATCCGTCCCGTTCTCTGCCCGGGCCGAAGACTCAAAGGCAAGCGCTCCCCCGCAGCTTTCATAAAAATAGCGGAACCCGAAGGGACGGTAAATGGCCTCGGCGGCAGGCATGAGGAACACGAAGGGCATCCCCTTTTCCCGCATCCGGCCAAGCCCCTCCTTCAAAAGCGCCGCCATCATGCCCCGGTGGCGGTATTCCTCCCTGGTGGCCACGGCTATGACATAGCGGCTCTCCACCGTCCGAAATGCGGGGGCCCCGGTTCTGATCCGCAGCTTGTAAGGATTAAACTGGGCCATGGAGACCAGCCTGTCCCCGTCGAAAATCCCGAAGCACTCGTTTTCCGGATATTTCCATCTGTCGTAATAATCCAGAAACCCACGGGAATCTTCCGTAAAGACCTCCTCCCAAAGCTCCCTGCATGCCTTTTTTTCTGCTTCCGCAAGGAGGCGCACCTGCCAAACGGCATCCTGCCCCCGTCCTGTCACACGCTCCATCTCCGGCCGCCTTCCTTTCCCCTCTCCTAACGCTCCCTGATCTGGAATTTCTTTGCAAACCCGATGGGATTGTAGGACTGCTTCGCCTTCCGAAGGCCGGGAAGCCCCACGTCGTCCTCCCGGTTCACAAGGTGCACCGTCGGAAATTCATGGATCAGGAACTGCTGGTTGATAAAAGGGTACATGCCCCGGATCTCCGGGTTGGCCTTCTCGATGTGGATTACCGCCATGTCTTCCGCCGCATTGTAGCTTCCCATGGTGAATGCCTCCATCTGCCCGTCCACGTACACGCCTCCCATGCGCACGCCCAAAAGGCCGCACTGGTTCAGGATCCCGTGGATTCCCTCCACCTCCGGGTCCAGGGTCTCTTCCACCTGCGCTCCCTTCATGCTGCGCCACCGGTCCAAAAACCGCCACATGTCTCCACGATCCGTGCAGGCCAGGGTCCTGTACTCATAACGGCCCGCATATTCCTTCATAAAGGCGTTTACATGGTTTTTCTTCTTATGATATTTCTTCCCGGCCAGCGTCCGAAGCGCCTCTCCGTCATAGAGATAATCCGCCGCATCCGGCTGTTCCACCACGTCGAATTCCTCCGGGTCAAGATTCAGGATCTTTACCGCTTCCTCGTCGGCCAGATAAATCTTCAGCTTCCTTCCAAGCACCTCGTTGAAATACCTCTTCGTGTCGAAGAAATAATAGGGCAGATCCTCTGCCCTGCAAAGAGGAAGGGCCGCAAAGGGCTCTCCCTTGATCTTCATCTTCCATTCCGCCGCCCTTCCCCCGTCACAGACGCAGTATTCCACATGATAATAATCCTTCCATAAGAAGCTGTCCAGGAACACGCTGTCACAGGTTTTATTGGAACGCAGTGCAAAAAACTGCGGAAGGATCTTCACGTCTTCCGACTCGATCTTTTTAAACTCCCATTTCATGGCGTATCTACTCTCTCTTTCTTTTAAGCTCCGGCAAATGCGCTGCAGCCGCGCCTTTCCGGACGCTCTGTAATAAAAAGCACCTTTGAAACCACAGGGTCATTACAAAAGGTGCTCTCTTCGCCATTATATTACCCATGGAAAATTCTGTCAAGGCAGGGAGCCTTTCCCGCCTCCGGTTTCGCTCTCTGCTCCTTTCCTGAAAAAAGTCTCCAAAAAAATCCCTTCTGCAGGCCCGCACGCAGGTCTCCAGAAGGGATCTTCCTTATTTTCTGCCCCTATATTCTGCATTTTACCGCCCGGCTATTCTGCGGCCGGAACCTCGACGGCCGTTTCCTCCAGAAAGTCCTGTACCGCCTTCTGTCTTAAAATATCCCGGATCATGATCTCGGAATAATTCGCATTCAATGCCTCCACCGTGGTTCCCGTCTCCCCGGCCAGCTCTTCCAGCCCTTTTTCGTACTCCTCCTCTGTCGGCTCCAGGCCCTCTGCCTCTACCACGGCCCGCACCAGAATCTGCCATCTGGCGCTCTGCTCTGCATAATCCCGGATTTCCTTTTCAAACTGCTCCCTCGTGGTCCCCATGGCGCTCAGATAGGAATCCATTGTCATGCCGTACATGGCCGTCATGCTCTCTGCCTGATATATCTGGCTGTCATAATTATATTGGATCAGCTCCTCCGCCTCTTTCTTAAATTCCGCATTGGCCTCAACCTTCTCCCAGGCGCTGTTGATCTTCCCGACTCTGGCTTCCTCCGCCCTGCTCTCCGTCATTTCCTTCTTCATATAAGCCCGGTAATCCTCCACCGTCTTATACTGTCCGTCGGTGGCCCGCTCTACAAAGGCGTCGTTCAGCTCCCTGGGAAGCTCTTCTCCCTGGACATAATTAATCTTCACCGTAAACTCAACGGCCTTCCCGGAAAAATCCGGATTAACGGTGTACTCCTCCGGAAAGCTCAGATCCAGTACCACCGTTTCGCCGATGTTTTTGCCGATCAGCCCGTCTTCAAAGCCGGCAATAAACTGGCCGGAACCGATCTTCAGATTGAAATCCGTTCCCGTGCCGCCCTGAAAAACCTCTCCGTCCATTTTCCCCTCAAAGTCGATGTTGGCCACGTCGCCCTCCGCCACCGTGCCTTCAGTCACCTCCTCATAAGAGGGCTCCGAGTTTTCCACCTGGGCCTTGAGCTCATTTTCGATGTCCTCATCCGTCACTTCCGTGTCCATGGCCGTCACCTGGAGGTTTTTATACTCTCCCAGTTCCACATATTCGGAGATGTCTCCCAAATCAAAGGCGCTCACGTATTCCGGCATGTCAGATACCTGGGCCGGAGCAGTCTCCTCCCCGCCGGCTTTTGTCGTTTCCGGGGCTTCGGTCTCCGTCTCTGCCGCCGTGGCCGCTCCCTGTGTCGTTTCTGCTTTATCCTTTCCGCCGCAGGCTGCTATGGAACAGATCATAACCAGTCCAAGCGCCGTTACCAATCCTTTTTTCATCATATTTCTGTCTGCATCCTTTCTATAAATCGAACCTTCCGATGAACTGACGGCCGCAAAAGCCGTCAAACGCTCCCATTATAGCACAGATCAAAAAAAAATTCAATTTTTCCGACGTTGTTCTTGAAAAAACACTTGTATTTTCCTGGATTTCTGTTATAATAGATTTGCATTCGCAGATTTAAGTAGTTCACATATTATTAGAGATTATGTTTACTGAATGGTCTGTAATAGTATGTGATTTTTTGTTTGTTTATGTTTTATGATTTCGCTCGTAACTTTCAAATCTATATAAATGGAGGTACCAGTATGAATAACGGTACGGTTAAGTGGTTTAACTCGGAAAAAGGCTATGGCTTCATTACTGCCGAGAGCGGTGAAGATGTATTCGTACATTTCTCTGCAATTACAGGTGAAGGCTTCAAGACCCTTGACGAGGGTCAGTCCGTAACCTTTGACATCGTTGAAGGCCCCCGCGGCAAGCAGGCTGCCAACGTTGTTAAGATGTAATCAATTAAACCAGACGCAGAAAAGAGAGCCGGACGGCTCTCTTTTTTGTCGCATGAAAACACCTTCAGAAAATTTACAATTCCCTCTTTTTCTGCTATACTGTCTGTAAAATCTTTTTTACAGGAGGCGTCTTATGATCAATACATTCTGCAAAAAGCCGCTGTGGGAGGTCAGCCGGACGCTGGCCGCCGTAGCCGGAGGCACGGTTCCCGCCGATACGGTCATTACCGGAGCCAGACTCGTCAATGTCTGTACCCATGAAATCCAGGAAGATATCTCCGTCGCCGTTTCCTGCGGCCGAATTGCTCTGGTGGGGGACACATCTCACTGCATCGGCCCTGATACTGCGGTCGTCGACGCCAGAGGGCAGTATCTGGCCCCCGGCTTCCTGGACGGACATATCCACGTGGAGTCTTCCATGATGAGCGCAGGGGAATACGCCCGCTCCGTCATTCCCCACGGCACCACGGGGATCTACATGGATCCCCACGAGATCTGCAACGTGCTGGGCCTTCCCGGAGTCAAATGCATGCTGGAGGACGCTTCCAGGACTCCTTTAAAGGCCATGATGACCACCCCCTCCTGCGTTCCGGCCGTTCCCGGCTTTGAGGACACCGGCTCCTTTATCGGCCCCGCCGAGGTGGCGGAAACCATGAGCTGGAAGGAATGCGTCGGCCTGGGGGAAATGATGAACTTCCCCGGAATCCTCGGTTCGTCCGACCACGCCCACGGCATCACGGGAGCCACCCTGGAGGCCGGCAGGATCGTAACCGGCCATTACTCCATGCCGGAAACCGGCAGGGGACTGAACGCCTATATCGCCTCCGGCGTCCGCTGCTGCCACGAATCCACCAGGGAGGAAGACGCCCTCGCAAAAATGCGTCTCGGCATGTACGCCATGTTCCGGGAGGGCTCTGCCTGGCATGACCTGAAGGAAGCCGTCAAAAGCATTACGAACCGTCAGGTGGATTCCCGTTTTGCCGTCCTGATTTCCGACGACACCCACCCTCATACGCTGTCTGCCCTGGGGCATCTGGACCACCTGGTCCGCCGGGCCGTAGAAGAGGGCGTCGATCCCGTCACCGCCATCCAGATGGTCACCATAAACTGCGCCCAGTGCTTCCAGATGGATCATGACTTCGGAAGCGTCACTCCCGGAAAATGCGCCGACCTGGTCCTTCTTGACAATCTGGAAGACCTGCAGGTCACAAAGGTCTGGATCGACGGAGATCTGGTCGCCGAAAACGGCGCCATGATCCGGGAATTCGCCCCTTACGCCTATCCGGAATGGGCGACCCATTCCATGCACGTAGGCGAAGCCATCACGAAGGAAACCTTCCGGATCCCCGCCTCCAAAGACCAGGTGACGGTGCGGGCCATTGAGGTCATTCCCGCCAGGGTCGGCTCCTATGAACGGCACGTGACCCTGACGGCAAAGGACGGGAGGCTGGAATCCGATCCGTCCCAGGACGTCTTAAAAACCGTCGTTTTTGAACGGCACCATGAAACCGGCACAAAAGGCTTCGGCTTCGTCAAGGGCTTCGGCATCACCTGCGGCGCCATGGCCTCTACCGTGGCCCACGATGCCCACAATCTCCTGGTCATCGGTACCAGCGACGAGGACATGGCCCTGGCCGCAAACACCCTGATCGCCTGCGGCGGAGGCATGACCGCCGTCCAAAACGGAAAGGTCCTCGGCACCGTCCCCCTGCCCATTGCAGGACTGATGAACGACAAGCCCGCGGAGGAGATGAGCCGGCTGGTGGAAGTCCTGGAGGAATCCTGGAAGCAGATCGGCTGCTCCATGCCGTCTCCCTTTATGACCATGGCCCTGATCCCGCTGGCCTGCCTGCCGGAGCTTCGCCTGACCAACAAGGGGCTGGTGGACTGCACCTCCTTCCGCTTCGTCCCCTTAGAGGTGGAATAACCCAAAGACGGAGAGCTCCTCAGAGCTCTCCGTTCTTATATTTTTCAAGAAACCGGTTAATCCGGCCTGTCGGATTCAAAAGGTGGTTCAGGGAAACGTCATGATTCATATAATCCACCAAAAGCGCAATATATTTACTCATGTCCACGTTGACGTAATAGGGCTTTGCCAGAAGCTCCGGCGTCTGGTACACCAGGTTTGTGGTCAGCATCCGGTCGATCAGCCCCTTCTCATAGTACTCGTCAAATTTCTGAAGGCCGCCGGTGAACAGCCCGAAACTTGAGCAGATAAACACCTTCCCGGCCTTTCTGCGCTTTAACTCCTTCGCCACATCCAGCATGCTGTCCCCCGAGGAGATCATGTCGTCTATAATGATGACATCCTTCCCCTCCACCGAAGAGCCCAGGAATTCATGGGCCACAATTGGATTCTTTCCGTCCACGATCCTGGCGTAGTCCCTTCTTTTATAAAACATGCCCACGTCCAGCCCCAGCACGTTGGCAAAATAAATGGCCCTGGCCATGCCGCCCTCGTCCGGGCTGATCACCATCATATGCTCGCTGTCAACGGAAAGCCCCCGTTCGTGAAGCAGGAGATGCTTGATAAACTGATAGATCGGCTGCACCGTCTCAAACCCTTTTAAAGGGATTGCGTTCTGCACCCTCTGGTCATGGGCGTCAAAGGTAATGATATGATCCACCCCCATGTGCGTTAGCTCCTGAAGGGCCAGCGCACAGTCCAGCGACTCCCTGCCGTTTCGTTTGTGCTGCCTGCTTTCATATAAAAAGGGCATGATTACCGTGATCCGCCTCGCCTTTCCGCCCACGGCCGCAATGATCCTCTTCAGATTCTGAAAATGATCATCCGGCGACATGTGGTTCACCCGCCCGCAGAGGGAATAGGTCAGACTGTAATTACAGACGTCCACCATGATGAACAGGTCGTCGCCCCGGACTGATTTGTCGATTACCCCCTTTGCCTCTCCCGTCCCAAACCTGGGAACATGGCTCTCAATAATATAGCTGTCCTTTTCATACTCAGAAAAAACCACGGACGTCTTGTGTTCATTCTGGCGTTCCTTCCTCCACTCCACCAGATAGGCGTCCACCTTCCTTCCCAGCTCCTGGCACCCGTCAACGGGGATTAACCCCAGCGGCCCGACCGGTATCGTGTTAAGCTCATGTTCTTCCCGCATTCCTTCACTCCTTCTCGTGTCTCTGGCCCAGCCTTCAGCTTCTTTTTTCCTTCATCCTCTTTTTGATCCGGATATCCTCCCCGAACAGGGGGATGATCCGGTAGCTGCTCATGATCCTGGAGGAGATCCGTTCAGAGTAATGCTCCCGGATCCCGTTCATGGACAGATTCGTGGAAATAATCGTGGCGGCTCCCTTAAGCGCTCTGCCGTTGAGGCAGTAAAACAGATCCGAATTCACCAGGCTGTTGCGAAACTCCGTCCCAAGGTCGTCAATGATCAGGAGGTCGCAGTCCAGGATCCCCTGATAACGCTCCTCTCTGTCTTCCGCCCCCCTGTCAAACCGCCTGTCGGAAAGGATCAGGAACAGCTCCTGCGCCGTCAGATAGATCACCGCCGCCGCATCGTCCAAAAGCGCCTTTGCAATGCAGTTTGTAAGAAAGGTCTTCCCGGTCCCGGCCTTCCCGCAAAATAACAGGTTTCCGCCCTTTTCCCGGAAATCCTCCGCATAAGCCCTGCATTCCGCTAAAACCGTTTTCATATAGTCATACTGACTTACACCCTTTTTCTCATTGACCATCAGCGTTTTATCATAATATTCGCAGGTGGCCGCAGCAAAATTCTCTCTGGCCAGCACATGCTCCAGATTCGACTGTCCGTAGAGGACGGCAATCTCCGCCTGCCTTAAGCACCGGCACTTCTTCCCGTCTGCATATCCCGTGTCCCGGCAGACGCTGCAGGTATAGACCGGTTCCATATGATCCGCCGCAAAACCGCCGGCCTCAAGAAGCTCCGTCTTTCTTTTTTTTAATTCCCCGATCCGGGCATGAAGCTGCGCAAGCGCCTCTTTCTCTCCGCCTAATAGCTTCTTTGCCTGCAGGAGGGCAAGCTCCCCGAACCTTCCGTCAATCTCTTCCAGCTCCGGAAGGGCCCGATATGCCTCCCGGATTCTCTCCTCCTGCCTGTGCCTGTTTTCAAGCTGGCGTTTCTGATAACCCCGCATCAGCGCATCATACTGAGAATTGTTTAACACCTGCCGCCTCCCTGCCTTTTCTGCTTAGAACCCGTTGATGGTCTTTACAAGCTCGTCGCAGTCATAATCTCTCTGAGGAAAATCCGAATCGGCTCCCGCCGCCTGCTTTCCCCTTTTCCCGCTCCGGCTGCCGCCCTCCGGCTTTTCGTCCAGCCGGGCAATGTCCTCCAGCGCCCGGACTCCCTTTTCCTTCCATTCCTTCAGGATCTTGTCCGCATACTCAAAGCTGGGCTGATGAATCGTCCGCATGGTCCTGTCGCAGGCCTCCAGCACAAGCTCCACGGGAAAACGATAATCCCGGAACCAGCGGTCGATCATGGACCGTTCCACCGCCGCCGGATTCCGCCCTCCCAGGCCGAACGCCTTCAAAACCGCATAGGTATTTTCCCCGCCGTTCACGGTTTCCGCCCTGGCCTGTTCCACGGTCTCGATCCCCCGCTCATGCCAGTTTAACGCCACCGTCTCGATATAACGCATGCTCTTGTGCCCGCCGGACACGCAGTGCTCCACCAGGTATTCCAACAGCTCGGCGGACATGCCTAGCCCCCCATAAAGATTCGCCAGCACCTCGCATTCTCTGGAGGTCAGGATCTTCCCGACATAGCAGCCGACCAGATCCAAAAGCTGGCTGAAATCCTCGTCCTCCTGCAGCTCCTGCAGATCTGCCGTTTTCCCCCTGGCGCTTTCCTCCTCCTCCGGCTCTTCCTGCTTCCCGGAAGAACGCGGCTTTTGAGGAGTCTCCTCCAAAGCCGCCTCCGGACAGTCCTCCTCTCTGGCCGCCTCCGGAAGAAGCACAAGCCCGGAAAGCAGCTCTCCCGCTCCGTACTCCAGTCTCAGAAGCTTCATCCTCTCCCAGTATTTTAACGCTCTCAGTACATCCTTCTCCGTATTGTTAAGCTGATCTGCCATATGACAGACCGACAGCTCTCCCCCTTCCGAGATCCGCCGCAGAAGGAGCAGATACACCTTCACAAACTCCCCGTTTGCTTCCGGCAGGAACTGATCGATAAACTGATTCGATACCAGCGTGGCGCCTCCCCGGCGCCGGTCCTTTACTGATAATCCTGTCATGCCTTCACCTCTCTCATCTTCCCACCCATTATAGCACAGAGAGCGGCAAATGAGAACCCGTTTTCCCGGCGGGAAGGGGGATCCGCCCTCCCCTGTCTGCGGATTTTCCATCACAAAGCCCACAGACTTATCCCCAAAATACTGTGGATAACCCCATGGGCTTTGTGGATAACTATTGTCCCAGCAGCTTTTCTCCAATCTTTACCACGTCTCCGGCCCCCATAGTTATCAACAGTTCACCGGGGACAAGGGCTGTCAGAAGAAAATTCTCGATCTCGTCAAAGGACTCGAAATACCGGACCTTTTTTCCGCGCGCTTCCAGCCTGCAGGCCAGGTCCGCCGAGCTGATCCCCAGTGTATCCGTCTCCCTGGCCGGATAAATCTTTGCCAAAACCACCTCGTCCGCCAGAGAAAGCGCCTCTGCAAATTCATCCATAAGGGCTTTCGTCCTGGTATAGGTATGAGGCTGGAACACACACCATATTTTTTTCTTATGGAGCTTCCTGGCCGTCTGCAGGGTGGCCCGGATCTCGTCTGGATGGTGGGCGTAATCGTCCACGATGGTAACGCCTCCCAGCTCTCCCTTCACCTCAAACCGCCGCTCCGTCCCCCGATAGCCATCAAGTCCCTTCTCGATGGCCTCCCGCCCCGCTCCAAGGGCTTCGGCGGCGGCC
>CATJIW010000167.1 GCA_949740745.1 uncultured Lachnospiraceae bacterium
GGAGACGGAGCGGATGCTGGAGCATTCCAGAGAGAAGCTTGCTAAGAAGAATCTGGATATGATTGTGGCCAATAACCTCAGGGTGGAGGGGGCCGGGTTCGGCACGGACACCAACGTGGTCACGATTATCACCGGAGACGGGGAGGTTTCTCTTCCGAAGATGAGCAAGGAGGAAGTGGCACACCGGATTCTGGATGCCATAACAGGAAAGAATGAGGCGGATTCTTAAGTTTTTAACCAGCCGGATGGTGTGGGTCGCCATTGTAATGATGCTTCAGGTGGCCTGGATCGTGGCGGCCGTGTGGTTTCTCGGCCGGTATTACTGGGCGATTACGGTGGCCCTGTCCCTGATCGGCCTGATGTTTGTCATGTATATTGCGCAGGAATGGTACAATCCGGCCTACAAGCTGGCCTGGAGCATCCTGATTTTAAGCGTGCCGATCCTGGGGACGATTTTGTATCTGTTTTTTGGCCGGGGCAATACCATCATTGCCGAGCGGCGCAACCATGAGCGGATCGATCATGAGCTTTATCCGCTGATGGAGCAGCCGGAGGGGATCATGGAGGAGCTTTCGGAGACGGACCCGGCGGTGGCCCGGCAGTTTGCTTATCTGTACCGGACGGCTCATTATCCGGCGGGGAGGAATGGCTTTACCCATTATTTTTCCGGCGGGGAGGAGTATTTTGAGGAGCTGTGCAGGGCACTGAGGCAGGCGGAGCAGTTTATATTTCTGGAATATTTCATCATCGAGCGGGGCTGTATGTGGGATACCATTCTGGAGATTCTCACGGAGAAGGCCAGGGAGGGCGTGGAGGTCCGCCTGCTCTACGACGACGTGGGCTGCATCTGGCTCCTTCCCAGGGATTACCCGGAATTTCTGGAAAAGAGGGGGATCGTGTGCCGGCGGTTCACCCTGCTCCGGCCGGTCATGTCGGCAGTGTTCAATAACCGGGACCACAGGAAGATTGCGGTGATCGACGGGAGGACGGCGTTTTGCGGAGGCCTTAACCTGGCGGACGAATATATTAACAGGAAGGAACGGTTCGGCCGCTGGAAGGACGGCGGCGTGGTGATCGGGGGCGAGGCCGTCTGGAATTATACGGCCATGTTCCTGGGCATGTGGAATTCCATCCGCCACACGGATTTTGACTATGGACGTTACCGGGCAGAGTCCGGTATCCGGAAGGGCGCGGGGGCTTTGGACAAAGAGGCGCGGCCGGAGGGCTATGTGCTTCCCTACGGGGACTCGCCGCTGGACCACGACTGCACCGGGGAAAACGTATATTTGAATATTCTTCACAATGCGAAGCGGTACGTGTATATTTACACGCCGTACCTGATCATTGACCAGGAGATGGCGGTGGCTCTGACTTTGGCAGCGAAGAGCGGCGTGGACGTGCGGATTATGACGCCCCACATCCCGGACAAGAAGCTGATTTTTATGCTGACCCGTTCGTATTATGCCAGGCTTCTGAATGCGGGGGTGCGGATTTATGAGTACCTGCCGGGCTTTCTCCACACGAAGGCCTTTGTGGCGGACGACGAGCTTGCGGCCATTGGCAGCATCAACCTGGATTATCGGAGTCTGTATCTGCATTTTGAGTGCGGGGCCCTTCTTTACCGGACGGAGGCGGTCCGGGAGCTTAAGGAGGATTTTGTGAGGACCATGGAGGGGGAGGCCATGGAGGTCACCATGGAGTTTTGCAGGAAGCGGCCGGTTTATGAGAAGGTGCTGGTGTCGGCCATGCATTTGTTTGAGGCGTTGTTTTGATATGGGGGATGGAATTTCCGCATTCTGCATTGCAGGCCGGAGACGTAATTTTACAGAAAAGAGGATGGACACGTGGCAGTATCGAAACAGGAACAGTTAAGGCAGGAGATCGAGAAGAGGAGGACCTTTGCGATCATTTCTCACCCGGATGCGGGTAAGACTACGCTGACGGAGAAGTTTCTTCTCTACGGGGGGGCCATCAATCTGGCCGGCTCCGTGAAGGGGAAAAAGACGGCGAAGCATGCGGTTTCTGACTGGATGGAGATTGAGAAGCAGAGGGGGATTTCCGTGACCTCGTCGGTGCTCCAGTTTAATTACGGGGGATTTTGCATTAATATTCTGGATACGCCGGGGCATCAGGACTTCTCGGAGGATACCTACCGGACGCTTATGGCCGCGGATTCTGCGGTCATGGTCATTGACGCCGGCAAGGGCGTGGAGGCCCAGA
>CATJIW010000168.1 GCA_949740745.1 uncultured Lachnospiraceae bacterium
ACGGAGCCATCCCCTCCGGCAATGCAGCCGCCGCCATGGTCTTTGCGGAGCTGTCCTTCCTGACCGGCGAGCCCTTCTTTCAGGAGGCGGCCGTAAGGCAGCACCGCTTCCTGGCCGGCGAGGCGAAAGCCTATCCCGCCGCCCACTGCTTCGCCCTTCTTTCCATGGCAAAATCCCTGTATCCCCACAGGGAGCTTGTATGCACCGGGGCAGAGGTTCCGGAGGAGCTCGCCGCTTACCTGCGGACCCATCCGGCCGGGGACCTGACCGTCCTTTTTAAATCTGCCGAAAATGAGCGCCGCCTGTCAGCCGTCTGTCCCTTCACCGCCGCCTACCCGGTCTCCGACCGTCCCGTGTACTATCTCTGCGAAAACGGAAGCTGTCATGCCCCCGTGACCGATTTCAACAAACTCGGTCTTCCTTAACCGCCCGGCTTCCCCAGGCACAGATGCTGCGCCAAAAAGCCGCCCGGCATTTTCCTCCGGACGGCTTCCGTCAAGCTTTCTGAAAAGAAGTGATTCTCTTTCGTATTTATTCATAAAGCGGATACTTGTCGGTCAGCTCTTTCACCAGGGCCTTCGCCTGTTCCGTATTCGCCGCATCCTGGGTGATTACCAGCCGGATGGCCTCCGCAATGGCCGCCATGTCTTCTTCCACGAGCCCTCTGCTGGTTACGGCCTGGGCGCCCAGACGAATCCCGCTGGTCACGAAGGGCTTTTCCGGGTCATTGGGGATCGCATTCTTATTGCAGGTGATATTAGCCGCATCAAGAAGCTTCTCCGCCGCCTTTCCGGTCACGCCCGCAGGACGCAGGTCCACCAGCATCAGATGGTTATCGGTGCCGCCGGAAACGATGTCAAAGCCTCTGGAAAGAAGCTCCGAAGCCAGCCTGGCCGCATTCTTCCTGGTATTCGCCATATATTCCTTAAAGCCGGGCTCCAATGCCTCCTTGAAGCAGACGGCCTTGGCGGCGATCACGTGCATCAGCGGTCCGCCCTGGGTTCCGGGGAACACGGCCTTGTTGAAATTAAATTTCTCTTCCATCTCATTGCTGCAGAGGATCATGCCGCCCCTGGGGCCCCTTAAGGTCTTGTGGGTGGTGGTCGTCGTCACGTGGGCAAAAGGGATGGGGCTCATATGAAGCCCTGCCGCCACCAGCCCCGCAATGTGGGCCATGTCCACCATCAGGTAAGCGCCCGTCTCGTCGGCGATCTCCCGGAACAATTTGAAATTAATCTCCCTTGCATAAGCGCTGGCCCCGGCCACAATCAGCTTCGGCCTGCACTCACGGGCAAGGCGGCGGACCTCTTCATAATCAATAACGCCCTCGTCGGTGACGCCATAGGGAACGATCTTAAAATAAGCGCCGGACAGATTTACGGGGCTTCCGTGGGTCAGATGCCCGCCGTGGGCCAGGTTCATGCCCATCACCGTGTCACCGGGCTTCAGCATGGCAAAAAACGCCGCCATATTGGCCTGTGCGCCGGAATGAGGCTGTACATTGGCATACTCACAGCCGAATAATTTCTTCGCCCGCTCCCTGGCCAGCTCCTCCACCACGTCCACGTACTCACAGCCGCCGTAATAACGCTTTCCGGGATAGCCCTCCGCATATTTGTTGGTCAGCACGCTTCCCATGGCCGACATCACGGCCTTACTCACCAGATTTTCGGAAGCGATCAGCTCCAGATGGCTCCTCTGTCTTCCAAGCTCGTCCTCAATGGCCTTTGCAACCTCCGGGTCATAGGCGGTCACTTCATCAAATGCATACATGGTTCTTCCTCCTGCTCTGTTCATTCTCCATTTATGATCATGCTCTTAATCCTGCATAACAATGACGCGTTTCAGAGCCCTCACTCTTTTTCCTTAAGGTCCAGCCGGATGTGCACGTCCTCCAGCTGCTTCGGATCCACCTCGGAGGGCGCTCCCATCATGACGTCCTGGGCGTTCTTGTTCATGGGGAAGGGGATAACCTCCCGGATGCTGTCCTCCCCGGCCAGAAGCATGACCATCCGGTCCACGCCGGGGGCAATGCCTGCATGAGGCGGCGCCCCGTAACAGAACGCATGGTACATGGCCGGGAATTTGGCCTTCACGTCTTCTTCTCCCAGACCCACCAGCCCGAACGCCTCGATCATTATCTCCGGATCGTGGTTCCTCACCGCGCCGGAAGAAAGCTCAATGCCGTTGCAGACCAGATCATACTGATATGCGCAGAT
The DNA here is from genome assembly GCA_949740745.1 of uncultured Lachnospiraceae bacterium. Lineage (GTDB taxonomy): Bacteria > Bacillota > Clostridia > Lachnospirales > Lachnospiraceae > Lientehia. The sequence continues at coordinate 2,220 of CATJIW010000168.1, forward strand.
CTCCAGCGGATCCTGCTCCTTCAGGGCCTTCCTGCCTCCCTGGGGCATGGAAAAGGGATTGTGGCAGAATTCCAGCTTCCCGGATTCCTCGCCGATTTCGTACATGGGAAAATCCACAATCCAGCAGAATTCATAGCACTCTTTGTCCATATACCGCTCTGCATAACCGGCTGTGATCTTCCTTGCGGCCCCGGCCGTCTTCTGGGCCTGGGCCTTCGTGCCTGCCGCCAGGAGCACCAGCTCTCCGCCTTTTAAGGAAAGGGCAGAAAACACCTCCTCCTTTTTCTCCGCCAGGAATTTGGATATGCCTCCCGTCAGGCTCCCGTCGGCTCCCGCCTTGCACCAGTAAAGCTTCCGTCCCGTCTGGACCTCCGTGTCGGCGCAGATCTTATCGATCACCTTGCGGCTCTCCGTAAACTCCGGACAGACCACCGCCCTCACCTCGGCCCCGGCAAAAGGCTCAAAGCCGCAGTCCCTCATGACTCCTGTCCCGTCAGAAAGCTCCAGCTTAATCCGAAGGTCCGGCTTGTCCGTGCCGAACCGCTCCATGGAATCCCGGAAGGAGATTCTGGTAAAGGGCGCTTTCGAGGCCCGGCCATAGATCCCGTACTGTTCAAACACCGGCGGAAGCACCTGCTCGATAACGGCAAACACATCCTCCTGGGAAGCGAAGGCCATCTCCATATCCAGCTGATAAAATTCGCCGGGAGAACGGTCCGCCCTGGCATCCTCGTCCCGAAAGCAGGGGGCGATCTGAAAATACCGGTCAAACCCCGACGCCATCAGAAGCTGCTTGAACTGCTGGGGCGCCTGAGGCAGGGCATAAAATTTGCCCGGATGGTTTCTGGAGGGCACCAGATAATCCCTGGCCCCCTCCGGGGAAGAACAGGTTAAGATCGGCGTGGTAATCTCATAAAAATCCAGGTCTGTCATCCGCCTTCTCAGCTCCGCCACAACACGGGAACGCATAAGGATCTTCTCCCGGACCTTGGGATTGCGAAGATCCAGATACCGGTATCTTAAACGGGCGTTCTCGTCGGCCTCCCTGGAACGGGACACCTCGAAGGGAAGCGCATTGTGATAACATTTACCCAGAACCTCCACCGCCTCCGGCGCCACCTCGATCTCCCCGGTGGGAAGATCCGCGTTCTTGCTGGAGCGCTCTCTCACCACGCCTGTGACGGAAAGGGTCGACTCCCGGTTCAGCGCAGAAATCTTCTCCATCATCTCTTCCGATTCAATAACCACCTGGGTCTCGCCGTAAAAATCCCTGAGAATCAAAAAGCCCAGATTTTTGCTCACCCGGCGCAGGTTCTCATACCACCCGGCCAGGGTTACCTTCTCTCCCACGTGCCCGATTCTCAAATCATTGCAGGTATGCGTCCTTGACTGAAACATGTCCGATTCCTCTCTTCTGTCTTACTTCTGTCTTGTTTCTTTCCATCATTTTTTATTTTTCTTTATAGCATTCCACAAATTCCCCGTAGCCCTCTTTTGCAAGCTGCTCCTTCTGGAATTTTTTATTCTTATTCATATTGGCGACCAGCACCTGGACGCCGGCCTCCCGTTCCCTGCCGGCCGCCGCCAGCACCTTCACCAGATCCGCCGCCGGCAGGTTCTTCTCCAGCAGGTACGCCTTCTTCTTCCCCGCTCCCGGAACCACAAAGCCCTGCTCCGTCAGAATGGTGATAATCCGCTCAAAGCCGATGGAAAATCCACAGGCCGGCGTGTTCATGCCGGTAAATTTCCCGATCATCTCGTCGTATCGTCCGCCTCCGGCCACGGAACCGCCGAAGCCTTCCATCTTAATTTCAAAAATGGATCCGGTGTAGTAAGACATGCCCCGGACCAGGGTCGGATCAAAAACAAGGAAAAATTCACAGGAAGCAGCCGCCTTCACGCTTTCCATAATGGTCTGCATGGAAGGAACCGCCCCCTCGTCCACAAACCCTGAAATCCGCTCCTCCAGACAGGAAAGGCCGCCCTCCCCGGACACCTCCGCAAAAAGAGCCATATATTTTTCCACGGATTCCTTTGAAAACCCGCTCTCCAGAAGCTCTGCCTTCACGCCGTCCATGCCGAGCTTGTCCATCTTGTCCAGAATAATGAACACCTGGTCGTAATCCTTCTCCGAAAAGCCGCTGTAAGCCGCCATGGCCTTAAGCACCCGCCGGTCGTTGAAGCAGACCGTAAAGCCGGAAAAGCCCAGCTTGCCAAGGAGTGTCGTCGTCGCCGACATGAGCTCGATCTCCGCCAGACAGGTGGCGTCCCCCAGAATGTCAATGTCACACTGCATAAACTGGCGGAACCTTCCCCTCTGGGGCCTGTCCGCCCGCCATACGTTCCCCATCTGAAGGGCCTTGAAGGGGGACGGAAGCTCCGCCGAATGATTGGCAAAATACCGGGACAGGGGCACCGTCAGGTCGTAGCGCATGCCGCAGTCCACCACGTCCGCCTCCTCCTTCGCCTCCGGAATGCGAAGCTTCTCCCCCCGCTTTAACACCTTGAAGATCAGCTTCTCATTCTCCCCGCCCTGCCTGCTGGAAAGATTCCCGATATTCTCCATGCACGGCGTCTCGATATGGGAAAAGCCGAAGCTCTTATAGGTCTCCTGGATCACGCGGATCACATAATCCCTCACCTGCATCTCCGCAGGCAGGATGTCCTTCATGCCGGTCACCGGCTTTTTCGTCATTGCCATGTCTCGTTTCTCCTCGTCTGCGCCCGTTTTCCGGGCGCTCCCCGTCTATCATACACGAAGAGAACACGGTTTTCAACTATATTTTGCATTTGGATCGGATTTAAAGGATTATGAAAATACTTTTGCAGACGAATCAGACCAATAAAATAAAAGGGACTGTCTATTTCCCGACAGACCCCTTCCGTTTATACGCCCTGTTTTTATTTTTTGCCGCACTTTTGGATTTTCTGTATCCGGCCATGCTTCCTGACCAATCCGGTTCCCCCGGAAATCCGATGATCAAAGGCCAAAAAGATGCTTCTTCCTCCGGATCATTTCGTCGATTTTTTCTATATAGAGAGCCACATCCTTCACATTGTCGCACCGCTCGATCCGCCCGTTTGGAAACACCGCCTTGGTGGTGGAGCCGGCTCCCAGGGCAGCGATGGTCTGCTTTTCCTCCATGATCAGGATATTGTAAATTCCCTCCCTGCCCGGCTTTGCATAGCCCACGTTCTCAAAATTTCCGGCCATGTTTTTCTGCCGGTACAGATAATAGGGATTTAGTCCCAGCCTGCGGCAGTAATCCGCCGTCAGGTCCATCATCTCCCCGGTATTTTCAAATTTCAGATGGGCATACAGTTCTTTCATGGTATTTAACCTGGCGGCCCGCTTTACCGCCAGAGAGTGGACCGTGATGCTTTCCGGCGCCATGGCGTAAAGCCTTTCCATGGTAAACCGGACGTCCTCTATGGTTTCCTCCGGAAGCCCAAGGATCAGGTCCATGTTGATGTTGTCAAGGCCCGCCGCTCTTGCCATCGCATATGCCTCTTCAATCTGCTCCGGGGAATGCTTTCTGCCGATGAGCCTCAGGGTCTCCGCCTTCATGGTCTGAGGATTAATGGAAATCCTGGAAACCGGATGCGCTTTTAAAACCCTCAGCTTCTCCTCCGTCACGCTGTCAGGCCGCCCCGCCTCCACCGTCCACTCCTGCAGATAAGAAAAGTCAAAGCTCTCCTCCACCTTCGAAAGAAGGCGGTCCAGCTGATCCGGCGTAAGCGTCGTGGGCGTGCCGCCTCCGATATAGACGGTATTCAGCTTCTTACGGGCAAAGGCTTTCTTCGTGTAATCAATTTCTTTAAAAAGCGCCTCCAGATATTCCTCCATCCGGGATGCCCATTTGGAAATCGGATAAGAGGTAAAGGAACAATACAGGCAGGTGGTCGGGCAGAAAGGAATCCCGATATAGAGGCTGTAGCCGTCCCCATAGTCAATATTCCGGAGTACCTCCCGCTCTCTCTTTGCAATCTCGATGCTGAGATTGATTTTCTCCCGCCCGGTCAGATAGGTTTCTTCCATATAAGAAAGGATCGCTTCCTCCGAAGTGCCCTCCTCCAGCATGGCCATGGGAATCTTCGTGGGACGGATGCCCGTCAGCGTCCCCCAGGGAAGCCGCTTCCCCGTATCTTCCGAGAGAAGCCCGTAGACCAGACGCTTTAAGACGGATTTGGCCGTCTTTCTGTCCGAAGTGTCCGCAGACGCCAGGGCCTCCTTCTCTTCCGTTCCGGTTAAAAGCCGTACCCGGATCTCCGTTTCCCCATAATCCACCCTCAGGCACCTGTCTCCCGGCAAAAGCTCCTCTACATCTCCCAGAACGATCTCCGTGCCCGGATAGAAGGAAGTCAGAAGCCCCCGCACGTCATATTCAAAATTTTCCTCACTTAATTTCAGGCAGATCATTCCGATTCCTTTCTTCCGTAAGTCCAGGCCCCCGCCCCCGGAACCTAAAACGCTTCATTTCTTCCTGTAAGCGGGTTATACTGCTTCTCGTATCCGATTGTCGTCCCCTCTCCGTGACCCGGACAGACACGGGTATCTTCCGGCAGGGTAAGAAGCCGTTCCCGGACAGAACGGGCCAGCTCCGACATGGAAGAGGTCGGGAAATCCGTCCGCCCATAGGACCCGGCAAAAAGCGTATCCCCGCTGAGAACCACTCCCGCCTCCCTGACATAATAGCAGACTCCTCCCGCCGTGTGTCCCGGCGTGGCAATGACTTCAATATCGGTTCCCGCCATGGAAAGGACGTCTCCGTCCTTCAGGAATTCATCTGCCTTCAGGGTTACCGGACGGCTCCACGCCGCCGACAGATTCATGGAAGCGTCCTCCAGAAGCGCTTTTTCCGCCTCCGCCGCATAAATTTTGACGGAAAAAGCCCTCCGCAGCTCTTCCGCCGCCAGAATATGGTCGTAATGCCCATGGGTCAAAAGGATCGCCGCCGGCCGCTTCCGGTTGCTCCTGCACCAGTTTTTAATGGCTCCTGCGTCATCCGCCGGATCCACGATAACCACTTCGTCCGTCTCCTCATTCTCGATAAAATAGCAGTTGGTGCCCAGCATCCCCAGCACCGCGCCTTCGATCCTTATCTCGCCCATACCTCGTACTCCTGTCGTTTTCCATATTCTTTTACAAGCTTTGTCTCATAAGCCCGCCAGATTCGAGCCACCCATTCTCTTTCTGCGGCAATCTCCCTTTCTTCCTTATCCTCCAATGCCAGATACAGCTGGATCGCCGCCTCCTTCAGCTGGTTCGTATTCCATTTCAAATCCAAATTCTGAAGTTTTGAATAATGAAGCGCAATCCATCTCTCCAATTCCATAATCCCGGAAATAATCGGTTCCGCTAAAAACAGGCTTCTGGCATTTTCTGTTTCCGGCTGCAGAAGCTCAGCCATCCGAGCCTGTAATTTTTCAAATTTTCTTAAAATAAAATCTCTTTCTTCTGTTTTTTGCGGACCACCGAAAAGCTTTCCATACTGTCTGCGCAGTCCGGCATCCACCCTGCCTTCCCCCACCAGAAAGCCGAAAAATTCATAACCGGAAAAATTCTGAAAGGCCGGATGGTTTTTTAAAAATTCATTGTCCTCTCTTCCGTACACAAACAGCATGCCGCCATCTGATATTTTCCAAAGCAGATCCGCCAGGAATCTTTCCCCCTCTTTTTGCAGCAGATCTGCATCAAGAATCATGCAGGTTAAAGCTCCCTCTCCCAGAAGAGATACCACCTCCCGCAGCGGCATTTTTATTACCCTCTCGTTCTCTCCCGTCCCGGCAGAGGCTTCTGCCAGATAAATTCTCGAATCAGGGGAAAACGAAGTCACAAGCTCCGATAAGGCATCCGCCATGCAGGCAATATCCTGTCCCGCCGCCAGGATGTGAAACGCCTGATTTCTCGCCATCATCTCCCGCAGCAGGTGAGCCCCGATCAGCGCGTAAGCCGGCATGCTGAGAGAAACGCACGTACTCAAACGTTCCGTGAAAAAAACAGTATAAATGTCGTCCAGAATATGCCATCCGCACTCTCCCGAAAGAAAAACCGGATGATTCGACAGGTTTTCATAAGGAGAACCGGGAAATAAGGGCCAATATTCCTGACTGTCCGCATCAATCAGGCAGACATCCTTTTCAATCATTTTAAACTGTAAATTCATGATCTGTCCTCCCCTCTGTCTCTGCCCGTCCGCTGAGCAGAATATGAAGGCGCCGGACAATTTTGTCATAATTAAAATACCGGCGGATATACGTCTGAATCTTCCGGCAGTTCTCCCGCATCCGCTCCTCATCCCTGCACAGCTCCAAAAGGGCCGCCGCCAGCCCTTGGACATCTTCTGAAGGAACCGTAATTCCAAACTGCCCTTCTCCCGTCATATCCCCCGAAGCATCCAAATCCGTAACAATGACATTGCATCCCTGCAGAGCCGCCTCAGAATATACATTAGGAGAGCCTCCTTCGCAGAGAGAAGTCAAAACAAACAGCTTCGCCCTTCGATATTCCTCCTTCAGCCTCTCTTTGTCCATGATCAGCCCGGTAAAACAAATCCGGCCGGCCAGTTCCGGATTTCTCTCAAAAAAAGCAGCGCAATACTGCTGAAAGCCGCTCTCTACAGACCCTGCCAGCCGCAAAGACCAGGAAGGAAGCTCCTTCGCCGCCAAAGCGAACGCCTCCAAAAGCATTTCATTGTTTTTTTCCTTTGTCCCGATCCTTCCAACCGTCAAAATTATATTTTCTTTTGCTGCAAATGATACCTCCGCCGGCACCTCTCCAAATCCATAATATCCATTGGGAATATAGTCCACAACCCAGGGCCATTTTTTGTTCAACAGGCGCTGCAGCTTCCTGGCCTCCGCACTGATCACGTCGCAGACCTCAAAAAGCGGAGACAGCTCGCCTAATTCCGCACCCAGTCTGTCCATCCACCCGTAATTCGCATCCAGCTTCAGATATATTTTGCCATCCGGGCGGAGTTTTTTATAAAGCAGCGCAACCGGAACATACTGCTGCATGGGCTGAAACAAGAACAAGAGATCCATGGTTTCATAATGCTCCAGGACATATTCACGGTACGCCTCAATATAATGAATGCCTTCACCCGGCTTATCGTCCGGATAAGAGAGCACGTCCATAACGGCTCCCGGCAGCTGATCCATGTACGTATACCCCCCCCCTGGTATCTTTCGTTACCAGAGTCAGGCTTTTGCCGTAATGGCGGTAATATACATAAGGAATCAGCACCCGATCCTTTAAAAGCTGCACGTTGCTGAGAGGAAAGGCCGGAAAAAAATAAATATTCGGCAAGTGCTGCTTTGATTCTGATGTTTTCTTCATATCCACAGGTTCCCCTTTCACTATCCCACCGTTCTCTCAATATCCAGCACATTGTCGATCTGCCTCAGCTTCTCCACCAGGCTGGTCAGCTCATCCACGCCGTGGATATCAAAGCCCATGATCACCGTGGCCAGGCCCTGCTTGCTGGTGCGGATCACCATGGAGGTAATGTCGATCTGCCGTTCCGTAAAAATCCTGGAAATGTCCACGCACATGCCGATCCGGTTCTGCGCATAAATCTTGATCTCCGTGGAATAAGTCTCTTTATGCTCCTCTCCCTCCGGAAGCTGCCACTCCGCATCCATAAGCCGCACCCGCTCTTCCTCCGGAAGGTTGATGATGTTGATACAGTCTGTCCGGTGGATGGAAATCCCCCGGCCCCTGGTCACAAAGCCCACGATCTCGTCTCCCGGAACCGGGCTGCAGCAGCGGGAAAACCGCACGGCAAGATCATGGACGCCCTTTACCACGATCCCGCTTCCTCCCTTTTCCTGAGGACGCTTTTCTTTGGACGCCGTATCCTTAAGCACCTTTTCGTCGGTCAGCGCTGCGGCCGGATTATTTTTCCGATAGATTTCCAGAAGCTTGTTGACCACCTGGCCTTCCTTCAGCCCGCCGTGGCCGATGGCCGCCAGCACTGCGTTCCATTCCAGGAAGCCGTATTTGGCAATCACCTTTTCTTCATATTCCGGCTTTCCGATGTCGCCGAAATCGATCCCCTTGGTCTTACAGTACCGGTCGATCATCTCCCGGCCCCGGATGATGTTCTCTTCCTTATTCTGGGTCTTGAACCACTGGTTGATTTTATTCTTGGCCTGGGCGCTTTTTACCGACTTCAGCCAGTCCCGGCTGGGCCCCTTGGAATTCTGGGAGGTAATGATCTCCACCCGGTCGCCGTTCTGGATCACGTAATCGATGGGCACCAGCTTGTTATTGACCCTGGCTCCCACCATCTTGTTTCCCACGGCACTGTGGATGCTGTAGGCAAAGTCCACCGTGGTGGAACCGCTGGGCAGATTTTTCACGTCTCCTCCCGGAGTAAAACAATAAACGTTCTCAGAAAACACGTCCAGGTCCGTCTTCAAAGAA
>CATJIW010000169.1 GCA_949740745.1 uncultured Lachnospiraceae bacterium
TGGCGGCGGATCTCCGCCTGCTGATTCAGGTATTCCTTCATCCGGGCTTCCCGCAGCCTGGCGCGCTTTCCGGCGTAATCGGTGTAATTGCCGGAAAACACCGAGAGGGTTCCCTGGTCGATTTCAATGACCCTGGTCACGATCTTGTCCAGAAAATAGCGGTCATGGGCCACGATCAAAACGCTCCCCGGATAATTCAGGAGATAGGTTTCCAGCCAGGCGATGGAGGCCATGTCCAGATGGTTGGTAGGCTCGTCCAACAGGATGATGTCCGGTTTGGAAAGCAGGAGCCTTCCTAAATAAACTCTGGTTTTCTGGCCGCCGGACAGGGTGGACACCTGCTTGCCAAAGTCCTCTTCTGAAAAGCCCAGGCCCTTTAAGACGCCGGTGATCTCGCTTTTCCAGGCGTAGCCGTCCTTTTGCTCGAACTGATGGCCGGTTTTGGCGTAAACGTCCATCAGGCGGGCCAGCTGGTCTTTGTCCGCGTGCTTCATGGCCGCCTCCAGCTCCCGCAGCTTCTGCTCCAGTTCAATGACGTCTTTTTTTACTTCCAGCAGGGTATCGTAAATGGTCTGGCCGGAGGAGAGCTCCTGATGCTGGGCCAGATAGCCGAGGGTCTTATCCTTTGCCAGGGCCACGGTTCCGTGGTCGGCGGGCAGCTCGCCGGTGATGATTTTCAGCAGCGTGGATTTTCCTGCGCCGTTGATGCCGACAACGGCGGCGTTTTTCCGGTCTTCTATATGAAAAGAGGCGTTTTCAAGGATGGAAACGTCTCCGAAGGATTTGCTGATCTGATGACAGGATAATATCATGTTGGTTTCTCTCCTTTCTCAGACTATTGTAACGGGAGGGAAGAAAATTGTCAAAGCCATTTGACAAGAAAGTGCAGGGATACTATAATAAGTAAGGAATATATTTTGGGACTTATACCGCTTATACGGCGTTTTAGAAAGAGAAATAAAAAGACAGGGTGGACAGCATGGAACGGAAAGAAATATCCAATGCGGTCATTAAACGGCTTCCCCGGTATCACAGGTATCTTGGGGAACTGTTGGAAAGCGGAGTGGAACGGATCTCTTCCAATGACCTTAGTGAAAAAATGAGTGTGACTGCTTCTCAGATCCGGCAGGATCTGAATAATTTCGGCGGTTTTGGCCAGCAGGGCTATGGTTACAACGTAGAATATCTGTATAATGAGATTGCGAAGATATTGGGGATCGACCGTAAGAACAATATGATTATTATCGGAGGCGGCAATTTCGGGCAGGCGCTGACCAATTATTCCAATTTTGAACGGCGGGGCTTTATGATCCAGGCGATTTTTGATATCAGCCCGGAACGGATCGGGAAAAATGTCCGGAACATACCGACTCTGGACATGACGGAGCTGGAAGCCTTTTTGTCGGAGCATGAGATCGATATTGCCGTGCTTACGATTCCCAAGCATGCGGCTCAGGAGGTGACGGACCGGCTGGTGGCCTGCGGGATCGGGGCCATCTGGAATTTCGCCCATCTGGATTTGAAGGTGCCGGATGCGGTGGTGGTGGAAAATGTCCACCTGTCGGAAAGCCTGATGCAGCTTTCTTACCGGATTTCAGAAAAACGAGAACAGGAATGAACGGACGGGATGCATCCCTGCATGCTGCCGAAGCTCCTGAAACCAGATTCCCCTGTCGGCCCGACGGGGAATTTTCTTATCGGAAAGAATGCGGCCGCAGGAAGAACCGGGCCGGGGGAGGAGCCTGCAAAAGCCCCTCTGTCCGGCCGGCGCCCGGAAAGGAAAATGAAATGCAGTATCTGCTGAACGGAAAACAAATGAAGGCAGTGGACCTTTATAATATAGAAGAGATCGGGATCCCGTCCCTGGTGCTTATGGAACGGGCGGCCCTGGCGGTGGCCGGGGAAGCAGAGCGGCTATGTCCGAAAGGGAAGCGGGCGCTTTTTGTCTGCGGCACGGGCAATAACGGAGCGGACGGACTGGCGGCCGCCAGGATGCTTTGGCTCCATGGCCGGAGGGCGGAGGTGCTGCTTGTCGGAAAAAAGGAGAGGGCAGCAAAGGAAAACCGGATCCAGCAGGGGATTTTGGAGAAGCTGGGAGTTCCAGTATACACAGTGGACAGTTATCTGGAATATCATAAACGGAGGGGAAACTGTCCGTCTCTTTGGAAGGAGACGGATCCTCAGGAGGCTCCCGGATATGGCGCGGGAGAAGACTGCGCCCTGGTCGTTGACGCTCTTTTTGGCATCGGCCTTTCCCGGCCTCTGGAGGGGGAGGCGGCGGAGGCGGTCTCCCGGATCAACGAAGCAGGAGAGCGGGGAGTCCCGGTGCTTTCCGTGGATATCCCTTCCGGGATCTCGGCAGATACGGGGCATGTCCTTGGGACGGCTGTGCGCGCGTCGGTGACGGTGACCTTCGGTTATGAAAAGCTGGGCATGGTGCTTTATCCGGGAACGGCATATGCGGGCCGGAGGATAACGGCGGATATCGGCTTTGCAGAGCCGCCGGATTTGAGGGCGGCGGCAAGGGGCTTTCGTACGGGAGAGAAGGGACGGCTGCCGGGACGGGCGGCCGACGGAAACAAAGGGACCTTTGGACGGGTGCTCCTGGCGGCGGGAAGCGCCGGAATGTGCGGAGCGGCTTATCTCAGCGCAAGGGCCGCCGGAGTGAGCGGAGCGGGACTTGTCCAGATCTGTACGGTGCGGGAAAACGTGCCGGTTCTGCAGACGCTTCTGCCGGAAGCCGTTATCACGGTTTTTGATCCTGCGGACGAGGGCCGGGCAGAAGGATTTGCAGATGGCAGAAGGACGGCGTCGCCGGACTGTGCGGGAGGGCTTCTTGAGCGGGCGGCGGTCCTGGTGGCTGGCCCCGGCCTTTCCAGAAGGGCTTCTGCCGGTGCCCTTCTGCGCAGGCTTTTAGAAGAGCGGAGGGCCTGCAGGATCCCCTGCGTGCTGGATGCGGATGCACTGAATCTTCTGGCAGAGGAGAAGGAGCTTTTTGCATATCTGGACGAAACCGTGATCCTCACTCCCCATATGGGAGAGATGGCGAGGCTGACGGGCAGGTCTGTGGGAGAGCTGAAGGCGGATCCTGTGGGGGCGGCCGGAGCATTTTATGAAAAATACGGCGCAGTCTGCGTGCTGAAAGATGCCCGCACCGTCGTGGCTTCCGGGAAGGGGATTTATGTGAATCTTTCCGGCAACGACGGCATGGCGACGGGTGGAGCCGGCGACGTGCTGAGCGGGCTTTTGGGCGGGCTTCTGGCCGGAGGAATGGAGCCCTCCGATGCGGCGGAGACAGGGGTTTATCTTCACGGCCTGGCAGGAGACGCAGCGGCAAAGCGTCTGGGGAAGCGGTCCATGATGGCGGGAGACATCCTGGAAGCGGCCTGCGGGATTTTCCGCGGCTGGGAATAGGGACATGGGAGGAAAGCGATGGAAAATTACGGCCGTGCGGCGGCGTTTATCGATCTGGACGTCATATATGAGAATCTGAAGGCACTGAAGGCCAATACCCGGCCGGGGACGAAGCTCTGCGCGGTTTTAAAAGCGGACGGCTACGGACACGGGGCCGTGCCCATAGCCGGACGGCTGAGCGGCCTGGCGGATTTTTTTGCGCTGGCGGCCATAGAGGAGGCTTTTCAGCTGAGGGATCAGGGGATCAGGGAGCCTCTTCTGGTGCTTGGCTATACGCAGAGGGAAGCCTTTTTGCAGGCGGTCCGGGAAGAGATCCGGCTGACGGTCTTTGATTTCGGGACGGCAGAGGAAATCTCGGAGGCAGCGAAGCGTCTGGGAAAAACAGCGTTTCTTCATATCAAGCTGGAGACGGGCATGAACCGTCTGGGGTTCTTGCCGGGAGAGGAGTCCCTCCGGGCCCTGGAGCGCATAAGCCGGCTTCCAGGCGTCTGTTTAGAAGGGCTTTTCAGCCATTTTGCCAGGGCAGACGAGGCAGATAAGTCTTTTGCGGAAAAGCAGTACCGCATTTTTTCGGATTTTGTACAGAAGCTTCGGGAGCGGGGAATCGAGATCCCGGTGAAGCATATGGGGAACAGCGCCGCAATCCTGGATCTCCCGGAATATGACGCCGACATGGTACGGGCGGGGATCGCCCTTTACGGAATGTACCCGTCCGAGGAGACGGGCAGGGGACGGGTGTCCCTCACTCCGGCGCTGCGGCTGGTTTCCAGGGTTATTTTCGTAAAGACCATCGGGGCCGGAGAGGCCGTCGGCTACGGAGGAACCTTTGTGGCAGAGCGGAAGACCAGGATCGCTACGGTCGCCATCGGCTACGGGGACGGATACCCGCGGAGCCTGTCGGGAAAAGGCTGTGTGCTTCTTAAGGGAAAGCGGGCGCCCATCGTCGGGAGAGTCTGTATGGACCAGCTTATGGCAGACGTGACGGACATTGACGGCGTGGAAACGGGGGACGAGGCGGTCCTTGTGGGAAAGGACGGGGACGATGAGATTACGGCAGAGGAGCTGGCGGCCCTTGCCGGGACGTTCCATTATGAGTTTGTCTGCGGGCTGGGGAAGCGGATTCCCAGGATTTACAGAAGCGGCGGCAGAATCGTCGGGAAAAGGGACGGTTTTCATGACAAATATCAGGCGGAGCTTTCTTAAGCCGCAGAGAAAGGCGCCCCTGCAGGTATCCCATTACTGCCATTTTGGCATTTCACAGTGAATGAACCGAAGAAACATTGGAAATACTTAAAAGGAACCACCAATGCAGAATCGGAGTGTGAAAGAAAAATGATTAGGAGAGGCGATATCTATTATGCGGATCTGAGGCCGGTCATCGGCTCGGAACAGGGCGGGGTCCGTCCCGTTCTGATTATTCAGAATGATACGGGGAACAAGCACAGTCCCACGGTGATCTGTGCGGCCATTACTTCCCGTATGAATAAGGCGAAGCTGCCGACCCATGTGGAGCTCAGGGCGGACCGGTGCCAGATGGTCAAAGACTCGGTGATCCTTTTGGAGCAGCTTCGGACCATTGACAAGCAGAGGCTGAAGGAGAAGATCTGCCATCTGGACGAGGGGCTTCTGGGGAAGGTAAATACGGCATTGCTGATCAGCCTTGACCTGTTTACATAGGTCTTCGGCAAAAGAAAAAGGAGTTGGAAAGACATGGACGATGGGTATTCGCCCTGGAGTTTGGTTTTGTTTATGGGACTGATCGTAATCGAAACGATCCTTTATGGCTTTGAGGCGGCTCTTCAGGAATTGTCCGTCACAGAGCTTCAGAAGCGGAAGGAGGAGGGAGAAAAGCGGGCGGAGAGAATCCTGCATCTGATGAGCCGCTCCTTCACCTATTCTTCCGTGGTCCTGATCGCTGCCATTTTGAACGGGCTGATCGCCGGGGCCATGCTGCTGAAGCAGGGGCAGCTGTTTTTACTACATAGGTTTTTTGGAGAAGGGCAGGAAGCGGGAATGCGGGGCGTGCTCCTCCTGATCCTTCTGGCGGTTCTTCTGCTCCTTCTGCTGGTTACGGGAATGGTCTCGGCGAAGCGGATCGCCGCCCGGTACCCGAAGGGCTGGGCTTACCGGCTTTATCCGGCGGTGCGGATCCTTTCACTGCCTTATTATCCTCTGGCCTGCCTGGCGGGGCTGGCCTCGCGCCTGGTGGCGGGAATCTTTCATGCGGGGCCCGGAGCCGGGGCGGAAAACGTGACGGAAGAGGATATTATGACCATGGTCAACGAGGGCCATGAGCAGGGAGTCATTGAAGCCAGCGAGGCGGAGATGATCACCAATATTTTTGAATTTGACGATAAGGATGCCGGAGACATCATGACCCACAGGACCAATATCGTGGCCCTCAGCGAGGAGCTGACTCTTGACGAAGCCCTGGAGGTTATGCTGGACGGGAGTAATTCCCGGTATCCGGTCTATAAAGAGAATCTGGACGACATTACCGGGATCGTCCATTTAAAGGACGCAGTGCTCTATCAGAGACGAAAAGGGCTGGGAGACCGGAAGCTGAAGGAGCTGGGCGGGCTTCTTCGGAGAGCGCCCTTTATCCCGGTGACAAGAAAGATACGAAAGCTTTTTGAAGTGATGCGGGGAAAAAAGATCCAGATGGTGATCGTGATTGACGAGTACGGACAGGTAGAGGGCCTGATCACCATGGAGGATATCCTGGAGGAGATCGTCGGGAACATTCTGGATGAATACGATGAGGAAGAGAGTTATATCCGCAGGCAGGGAGACGGGTGGCTGATGAAGGGAGTCACGCCCCTTGAGGACGTGGAGAGGCTTCTGGGCCTGGATTTTTCGGAAGAGGATTATGGCACCCTGAACGGGTTTTTGATCTCCAGGCTGGACCGGATCCCGTCCGAGGAGGAGCATCCCGACGTGGTTTACGGAGGATGCCGTTTCCTGGTGCTCAGGGTGGAGAATAAAACGATCGGCCTGGTGCGGGTGGAACGGCTTCCTGAGGAAGAGGACTATGAATAGAAAGATAAAATCCATTTTTTCTGATCCGATATTTCTTCGGAAAACGGTGATGATCGCAGTGCCTGTGGCAGCGCAGGCACTTTTAAATACGGTAACCAACATGGTGGACACCATGATGATCGGAACGCTGGGGGAAACGGTGATTGCCGGCGTGGGACTTGCCAACAAGGTGTTTTTTGTGTTCAACCTGCTGATTTTCGGCATTGCCAGCGGTTCTTCCGTACTGAGCGCCCAGTTCTGGGGAAACCATGACACGAAGAACATCCGGAAGGTTCTGGGGCTTTCTCTGCTTCTGGGCCTTGCAGGCTCCCTGTTTTTTGTACTGCCGGGATTTCTTGCGCCGAAAGCCGTGATGCGGATCTTTACGGACAGCCCGGCCTCTTCGGGGGCGGGAGCCGCTTATCTGCGTCTGGTATGCTTAAGCTATCCTTTTACGGCCGTTACGAATATTTATGTGGCGGTGATGCGTTCCATGGGGCGGGTGAAGACGCCGGTGGTCACCAGCATGGTCGCCATTTTTGTCAACATCCTTCTGAACTATACGCTGATCTTCGGACATTTCGGGGCCCCGGCCCTGGGAGTGACCGGCGCCGCCATTGCAACCCTTACGGCCCGCATTGTGGAGATGACCTGCATTTTCATCTATGTATACGGCTGGAAAACGGAGCTTGCGGCCCGGTTTTCCGAATTTTTCGGATATTCCTCTTCGCTGCTTAAGGAATACATAAGAACCTCCCTTCCGGTCATCGGCAATGAATTTATGTGGGGCCTGGGGGTGACCATGTATTCCCTGGCTTACGGAAGGATGGGAGATACGGCGGTGGCGGCCATCACCATATCCCAGACCATTCAGGATATGATTCTGGTGTTCTTCCAGGGGATTGCGGCGGCGGCCACGGTCATTCTTGGAAACGAGCTTGGCGCAGGGCGCCTGAAGGAGGCGGAGGAGGATGCCTCAAGGCTTTTGTGGCTGCAGGTGCTTATGTCCCTCGTGCTGGCCGTATTCTGCATCCTGACCAGGAACCTGCTGGTGAGCATTTACGATGTGTCGGAAACGGTGTTCCGGGAGGCCTCTTTGTGCATGGCGGTGTACGGGCTGTTCCTTCCCTTTAAAATGACCAACCTGGTGGCCATCGTGGGCGTGCTGAGAAGCGGGGGCGATACCAGGTTCTGCCTGATCCTTGACAGCGGCAGCGTCTGGCTGATCGGCGTGCCCATGTCTTTTCTGGGGGCGCTGGTTCTGGGGCTGCCCATCCATCTGGTTTTTGCCATGACCCTGACGGAGGATCTGGTGAAATTCTTTGTTTCCTGGTGGAGGTATAAAAAGAAACGGTGGCTTAAAAATCTGGCGGCAGGGATTCTGTAGGGAAGGACGATCTGCATTTGGAAGATTTGTGCTTGTCAGAAGGTCGTAAAAATGTTAGAATTAAAAGCCATAGAGCAGTAGTCGGGCTTTTGCGAAACAGGAAGCTGCCGGAATATTCTGGCAGTATGTCCGTCCATAGCCTGCTGCGCCAGGCGTTCCGGCAAGCCCAGAACCGCAGAAGTCACTCGGGAAAGAATCCCTCCTGCCTTCTCTGGTCTTGCTTCCACGGCGCAGAGGGCTTTTCCCGGAAA